>SLNF01000253.1 GCA_007133145.1 Nitriliruptorales bacterium | reverse complement strand
GGCCACGTCGCCTTCCTGCTCGCGATGACCGCCGTCGGCGGCGCCATCGCCGCGCGCCGCTTCGAGGGGCTCCTCAAGCCCTGAGCACCTGCGGCGCTGCCCTCAGTCGAGGGCCGGTGCAGCCGCACCGCCGCGAGAAGCCTCGCAGGCCCCGGTGGGGAGCCAAGCGCGCGACGCCGAGACGGTGGGGAGCCAAGCGCGCGACGCCGGGGAACCAAGCGCGCCCCGGTGGAGAGCCGAGCGCGCGAAACGGGGGCGATCGCGGCCCTCTCGCTGGCCGCGGCGAGACCTGGTGAGCCAAGCACGTGACCGGGCGCCCCAAACACTCCCCACCTCGCCGCGCGCGGCGGGCTCGCCGACCGGTGGTGAGCCGACGGCGCGGCAGAGCGAGCCGTTGGCGCACCACCCCGCCCACCACAGCTAGCGAGCACCGAGTGGACCACGCAACCGCCAGTCGACCGACGAGGCGGGCGGACGCGGCGCACCTGCGAACAGGCCGGGGCCTCGACCCGGGCGTCTGCCCGGAGCCCTGGCGGGCGCCCGTCCACAGCCGCGCCGGAGCGATCCGCGCTGGCCGGCGCTCCCACGCCGAGGATCCCGCCCATGGGCAACGACAGGGGGGCGCGCCGCGCGGCCGTCGCGGCGCTGCGCAAGACCGCCGCCGCCCAGGACGGCCAGTTCGCGACCGCGCAGGCACGCGAGCTCGGGGTGAGCCGGTCGACGCTGCGGACCCTGCGTGAGCGCGGGGAGGTCGTCGCGCAGCGCCGGGGCGTATGGCGCTTCCGCGCGGCCGCCGGAACCGCCGACGAGACGATGACGGGCTACCTCGCCTGCTGGCCCGAAGGGGTGCTGAGCCACGAGAGCGCCGCGTGCTGGCACGGCCTCGAGCTTGACGAGCCGCCGACGGCGGTCCACATCACCCTCGCCCACGGTCACCGCCGCAAGCCCACCGGCCTCGTCGTCCACGTGACCCGCGACCTGCCGAGCGGTGACGTCCTGACCTCCGGTGGGCTCGCCGTCACGAGCCTCGCCAGGACGCTGTGCGACCTCGCGGCCGGCGGGGGGCCTGGTCGGACGTTGCAGCTGCTCGACCAGGCGGTCGCCCTCGGGGCGACGCCGCGGTGGATCCACCAGCGGGCCGAGGACCTCGCGCCGGGGCGCGGTGGGCTCGACGCCCTACGGGCGGCAACCGCCCCCGGGGCGGCGCCGGTCTTCCGCTCCTGGCTCGAGCGGACCCTCGACGGGCTCCTCGCCGAGGCGGGGCTGCCGGCGCCGACGTGGAACGTCGCCGTGGGCGACGCCGAGGGGCAGATCGGCATCGTCGACGCGCTGTGGGCCTCAGAGGGCGTCGTCGTCGAAGCCGAGGGCTTGCGCTTCCACACGAGCGGCGAGGCGCGACGGCGTGACGCCGAGCGCTTCAACCGCCTCGTGGCGGCCGGCTACACGGTGCGGAGGTTCACCTGGCACGACATCGTCGAGGAGCCCGGGCGCGTCACCGCGAGCATCGGCGAGGCCCTGCGCACCCGGGCAGCCGTCGCTGCCGCGCTCGCCCGAACCGAGCGCACGCCCGGCAGGAGACCGCCCGGCGATGCCTAACGTCCCGGCCACCACGTCCGACGGGCGAACCGAGGCCCTCGACGAGCGGCCCGGCCAGCGGCGCGCCGCGGTGCGAGCCCCTCACCGTGACGCATGGAGGCCCGAGGTGGGCACGCAGAGCGTCGATGCCGCGCTCAAGCGTCTCGACCGTCGCAAGCGCCACGCCTACGTGCTCGTGATCCTCGTCGTCGGGGACGTGACCGCCGGCAACTGGGCCATCGCCGAACCAGGCGACACCTTCCTGCCCTACGTCTACCCGGCAACGATCGCCGTGCTGCTGGCCTGCACGCCGTTGCTGCGCAACCCACGGATCCCGGCGAGCCGCGTCACCCCGGTGCTCATCGGTGTGGCGACCGCGGTCGCGCTTGCGAGGCTCGTCGACATGGTCTACCGCTCGGGGTCCCGCGAGCCCCGTCTGCTCGACCTCACCGGAGCGCAGTACTGCGCCCTCGGCGCACTGCTGCTGCTCACGCTGCTCACGTTCGAACGTCGCACCACCGCGTGGGTTGCCGGCAGGCTCCTCGCGCTGTCGCTCGTCCTCGCCGTCGGCGCGATCGCCGTCGAGGCCGCCCGCGGCGCGCCGGTCGCCGGCGCGATCGAGTTCCTCCTGCGGGGCCGCGCCATCGTTGGAATCTCGCTCGTCATCGTCGTGGTCAGTCTCGGGTTCCGCGAGGAGCTCGACCGCGCGACCGAGCGCGCGGAGGTCTTCCGCACCTAGGCGCTCACCGACCACCTCACCGGCCCCGCGAGCCGACAGGCGGCGACGGGGCGCTACGCGAGGGGCTCAGCGACGCCGCGAGGCGGGGACGGCCGGCGGGCCGTGGCGCTCCTCGACGTCGACCGCTTCAAGGACCTCAACGACACCCACGGCCACGACGCCGGCGACGTCGCCCTCGCCGCCCTCGCCGGCCGGGCGCTCAACCGCGGCAAGGCGCGAGGCCGCAACCGCGTCCTGGGAGTCGGGCCCGCGGCCGTCCGCGGCCTGCGGTCGCCGCTAGAGGTACTGGCCAGTGTTGACGTTCTCGATCGACTTGCCGGGCTCGGCCTCGTCGCCGACGAGCGTGCGGACGTAGACGATGCGCTCGCCCTTCTTGCCGCTGATCCGCGCCCAGTCGTCGGGGTTCGTCGTGTTCGGAAGGTCCTCGTTCTCTTTGAACTCGTCGCGGATCGCCCTGACGAGATCGTCCTCCTTGAGGCCTCGCTGCCCCTCGTCGAGGTAGCGCTTGATCGCCATCTTCTTGGCCCGGGCGACGACGTTCTCGATCATGGCCCCGGAGTTGAAGTCGCGGAAGTAGAGGATCTCCTTGTCACCGTTGGCATAGGTGACCTCGAGGAAGCGGTTCTCCCCCGATTCGGCGTACATCCGGCTGCACGTCTGGTCGATGAGCGCGTCGAAGGCGGCCTCCTCCGAGCCGTAGGCCTTCACGGTGTCGGGGTGCAGCGGCACCTTCGGGTGGAGGTAGATGCGGAAGATCTCCCGGGCGGCCTCGGCGTCGGGCCGCTCGATCTTGATCTTCACGTCGAGACGACCGGGCCGCAGGATCGCCGGGTCGATCATGTCCTCACGGTTCGACGCACCGATGACGATGACGTCCTTGAGCGACTCGACGCCGTCGATCTCGCTGAGCAGCTGCGGGACGATCGTCGTCTCGACGTCGCTCGAGACCCCGGAGCCGCGGGTGCGGAAGATCGAGTCCATCTCGTCGAAGAAGACGATGACGGGGAAGCCCTCTTCGACCTTCTCGCGGGCACGCTGGAAGATGAGGCGGATCTGGCGCTCGGTCTCGCCGACGTACTTGTTGAGCAGCTCGGGGCCCTTGATGTTGAGGAAGTAGCTGCGCGCGTCAGCGCGGCCCTCCTTCTCGGCGACCCGACGGGCAAGGCTCGAGGCCACCGCCTTGGCGATCATCGTCTTGCCACAGCCGGGCGGACCGTAGAGCAGGATGCCCTTGGGCGGCTTGAGGTCGTGCTCGAGGAACAGGTCGGCGTGGACGAAGGGCAGCTCGACGGCGTCCTGGATGGCCTCGATCTGCGAGCCGAGCCCGCCGATGTCGTCGTAGTCGACGTCGGGGACCTCCTCGAGGATGAGCTCCTCGACCTCAGGGCGGGGCAGACGCTCGATGGCATAGCCCGAGCGCGGCTCGACGAGGAGGGTGTCGCCGGCGCGGAGCGGCATGTCGGTGAGCGGATCGGCGATCCGCACGACCTGCTCGTCGTCGGTGTGGTTGAGCACGAGCAGCCGGTCGCCGTCGAGGCGCTCCTTGAGCGACATCACCTCGCCGACGGTCTCGTAGTCGCCGGCCTCGACGACGTTGAGGGCGTCGTTGAGGATGACCTCCTGGCCAGCGCGCAGCGCGTCGACGTTGACGCCGCCCGCGGCGTAGACCCGCATCTTGCGCCCCTGGGCGAAGACCTCGACGACCTCGCTGGCGTCGTCCTCGGCTGCGGTCTCGGCGGGTTGGCTCGGGCTGCGCCCGAGGAACACCCCGAAGGTCGCCGGCGGGCTCGAGAGCTTCTCGACCTCCTCCTTGAGTTGGACGATCTGCTCGCGGGCGTCGCGCAGCGTCTCGACGAGCTTGGCGTTCTGCGCGGTCGCGGTCGACAGCTGGTGCTTGGCCTCGAGGACGCGCTCCTCGAGCGCGCGGATGCGGCCAGGAGCCTCGTCGAGGCGGCGGCGCAGGATCTGCGCCTCCTCCTCGAGCGCCCGGACCTGCTGGCGGAGCGCGGCGGCCTCGGCACTGCGGTCTGCCATCGCCGACCTCCTCGGGCGTCGGGTAACAGGAACGACCCCCGGCGACGAGTATAGGAGCGACCTGCGCTGCCCTCCGCGGTCAGTCAGGCTCGTCGGCCAGGCGGCGGGCGGTCGACAGGAACGCGGTGTGGGCGACCATCCGGTGGTTGGGGCGCACCGCGAGGCCATCGACGTGCCAGCCGCGCACGAGCGTCTCGACGGTCTCGGCGTGGCCCCAGCGGGCGTCGGCGTCGAGGGCCCCGCGCAGCCGCATGACCTGCGGCACCGTCGGGGTGTAGGCGCAGAGGAGGCCCCCGGGGCGCAGGACGGCCAGCGCCGCGTCGACGACGCGATCGGGCTCGAGCAGGTCGAGGACGAGCCGGTCGCAGGACAGACCGGCGAGCCCCTCGGCGACGTCGCCGCGGCGCAGGTCCCAGTTGGGTGGGGCGCCGCCGAAGCGCTCGGTGACGTTGCGCTCGGCGATGTCGGCGTGGTCGTCGCGCAGCTCGAAGCTCACCACCCGGCCTGAGGGCCCGACGGCGCGCAGCAGCGCGCTCGTGAGCGCGCCGGAGCCCGCGCCGGCTTCGACGACCTCCGCGCCGGGGCCGATGTCGGCGAGGCCGACGATCATCGCCTGGTCCTTGGGGTAGACGACCTGCGCGCCGCGCTTGCCCTTGAGCGTCCAGTCCGCGGCGGTCGGGCGCAGCACGAGCAGGCTCGTGCCCTTGGCGCTGCGGACGCGTGAGCCCTCCGGCCGGCCGATGATGTCGTCGTAGGCGACGGCACCGCCGTGGTAGTGGTAGGCCTGCCCGGCCTGCAGCGTCGTGAGGTAGCGTCGCCCCTTGCGGTCGATGAGCAGGACGCGCTCGCCGTCGGCGAGGGGGTCGGGATGCCCGGGCGGGCGGGGCGCCACGGGCGCGGCCTCGCTCACGCCGACCGCCGCTCGACGACCTCGAGGATGCGCCCCTGGGCGCGGCAGAACGCGCAGCGCACCTCCTCGTCGCTCTGGTACTCCCGAGGCGTGGCCGTGGGCATCCCGCAGGAGGTGCAGGCGCGCATGCCCTCGCCGCCGCCCTCGTCGGCGTCGCCGAACCGGGCGTCGCGCACGCGGTCGAGGTAGCCGAAGAGGAAGGCCGCCTTCGTGCCGGGCGCGTGCTCCTCGAGGCTGTTGAGGGCCTCCTTGTAGCGCAGCACGGTGTTGCCGGCGACGAGCGGGCACTCCTCGACGACGTAGTCGAGACCGCGGATGACGCAGTAGGCGGCCATCTCCCGCTCACCGAGGCGGTAGAGCGGCTTGACCTTCTTCGCGAGGCCACCCTCGGCGGGCAGCGCCGGCGACTGCCGCGCGAGCATCGACTCCTTCCAGTGCAGGACGTTGCCGAGCAGCGTCG
>SLNF01000116.1 GCA_007133145.1 Nitriliruptorales bacterium | reverse complement strand
TGGCCGCGGTCGCCCGCGACTGGCTCGGCGCCCGCGAGCTCACCGCGTGCGGCCCGTGGTGGCCGAGCGGCGAGGGCGCCCCGAGCGTCGACGCGCTCGCGCTGCGCGACCGCACACCGGCGGCGGCCGCTGCGGCGTTGTGGGCGACGAACGTCGACGCCGCGACGCTTGCCAACAGAGTCACCGCCACGCTCGAGGCCAGCCCCTACGGCCGCCCCGACACGACCTGGGTGCTCGCGCGCTCAGGGCCGGGGGTCACCACGCCGGAGGACCTCTACGCCGGCGCGTAGCACGCCGGGGCGGTGCCGACGCGACCACCGCGCCGAGGTTGCGACCGGACCCCGAGGGCCGACGGGCCGGGCTCAGCGCCGTCGCGGCGCCGTCCTAGACGCCGTCCTAGACGCCGGCGTAGCTGTGGAGGCCGACGACGAAGAGGTTGACGACGTAGTACGTCACCATGAGCGCGGCGAAGGACACGACGGCGATCCAGGCGGCACGCCGTCCGCGCCAACCGCTCGTCGAGCGGGCGTGGAGGTAGGCGGCGTAGAGCACCCAGGTGAAGAACGACCCGGTCTCCTTGGGGTCCCAGCCCCAGAACCGGCCCCAGGCCTCCTCGGCCCAGACCGCCCCGGCGATGATCGAGAACGTCCAGATCGGGAAGCCGAAGGCGATCGTGCGGTAGGCCAGCGTGTCGAGGGTCTTGGCGTCGGGCAGGTGCGGCACCGACCAGCGGGCGAGCAGCCCGATCGTCGCGGCCACCGCGGCGGCGACGGTCGCGGTGACCGGCGCCTGGTAGACGACGAGGGTGAAGGGCCCGACGACGGCGGCGGGCACGACGCCGAACGGCCAGGCCGACAGCACCCGTCGCTGCTCGAGGGGGCTCACGTAGCCGGCGGCCTCGACGGCGTCGCCGTCGAGGCGGTCGTCGGGCTGGTCCCCACCGGCGGCGGGCACGGCGCCCTCACCGGCCAGCGAGGCGCCCGCACCGCTCGACGAGGCGGCCTCGCCGGTGGCCACGGCGCCGGCCTGCCCGTCGGCGACCTCCGCGCCGGGGGTCAGCGACGCCGCGCCGACCGTCGAGCCGGTGAAGCCCTGCCCGGAGCGCTCGGCGACCCGCCGCTCGGCGGTGTCCTTGACGAGGTAGAGCGCCGAGGCGGCGAAGGCGACCATGAAGATCGCCGAGGCGACCATCGCCGCGGTCACGTGGATGCGGATCCAGTAGCTCTGCAACGCCGGGACGACCGGCCCGGGGTCGGTGTAGAGCATGAGTGCGATCGCCATCGTCACCGTCGCGGTGGCGAGGACGAAGCCCATGAGGTGCCCGAGGCCGAGGCGACGCTGGAGGACGACGAGGCCGATGACCACGGCGAGCAGCGAGAGCCCCGAGGAGTACTCGTACATGTTCGCCCACGGCACGCGCTCGGCGGCGAGCCCGCGGGTGACGATGCTCGCGGTGTGGGCGAGCGCCCCGACCGAGGCCACGACGGTCGCGGCGACGCCGATGCGCCGGCCCGCCGCCGTCGAGGTCGTCTGGCCCTCGGCCACGCGGGTGAAGGCCATGCGGAAGAAGTAGCCGACCATCGCGAGGAGGTAGGCGGCGAGCGCGGTGTTGAACAGCGCGTTCGAGGCCGCACCGAGCTGGGGGTCGTAGAGCTCTGCCATCAGCCTTGCTGTTCCTCCTCGTGGGACTCCCCTGGGGTCCGCTCCACCGCGTCGAGCGCGTCGGTGACCTCGCTGACGAGCTCGGCGTAGGCGTCGTCGAAGGCCTCGACCCGCTGGAGGGCGACCCCGGCGACGGTGACCTCGCTGCCGCCGGGGACCGGGCGGGCCTCCGCCCAGATCCGCCGCCGGTAGGCGTAGAGCGAGGGTACCAGCCCTACGAGCACGAGCACCCCGGCGGCGAGGAGGATCCCGCGCCCTGGCTGGTGGGCGACCTGGAAGCCCGACCACATCGTGAGCTCGGGGAACGCGACCTCGAGCGCCCCGCCGAGCAGGGCCGCGCTCTCGCCCTCGCCGAGCTCGACGGTGTCGACGCGCTGCCCGCCGTCGCGGTCGAACTGCGTGGCCGGCAGCGGCCGCTCGAGCCCAAGGTCGCCGACCCAGAGGTTGGCGAAGAGCCGCGGCTCGCGGGGAGCCGGACCCGCCGAGATCGGCTCGCCGTCGTCGTCGAGCGCGAAGTCGGGCACGAGGAGGATCTCGAGGGCGATCTGGGGGTCGGCGGAGGAGACCTTCGCGACCCCGGTCCAGGTGTTGGCCTCGCCCTGGCCGAGCATGACCTGGTTGGCGAAGAGGGCGTCGTCGCCGGCGCGGACCTCGAGGCGGGGGGCCATGCCGAAGCGCATCTGGTAGACGTGCATCCCCGCGTGCTCGAGGCGCTCGTTGACCGCGACGCGCTCGCCGGTGCGGACCTCCTCGCCGTCCTCGAGGACGGTGACCTCGGAGATGAAGCGCTCCGGGGTGCCGTCCTCGAAGAACGCGAGCTCGAACTCGTCGAGGCGCAGGGCGAAGCCGGCGTGGTCGGCGAGCTCGAAGAAGCGTCCGGGGTCGGCGACGTCGTAGCTCACCCGGGTGTCGGTGAAGGCCTGCCCCTCGGCGACGTTGACCTGCCCGACGAAGCCGAAGCCCTGCGCGACGACGATGCCGACGAGCAGCAGGTAGAACGACGCGTGGAAGAGCAGGCTGCCGCCCTCGCGCCAGCGCCCCCGCTCGGCGGCGACCTGCGGCAGGCCCGAGGCGGTCTCCGGCCCGGCGAGGCGTCGGCGGCGGTAGCGGCGCTTGGCCAGGCCCGCCTCGACGGCGTCGAGGGCGGCCTCGGGGTCGAGGTCGGTGCGCAGCGTCGTCGAGGACCGCAGACGGGCGAGCCCGCGGCCGCGCGGCGGGGGTCGGCGGGCGTCGCGCAGGAAGGCGCGCCAGCGCGGGATGAGGCAGCCGGTGAGGCTCACGAAGAGCAGGACGACGATCACCGCGAACCACGTCGAGCCGTAGACGTCGTAGAGCCCGAGGGCGTCGAAGACCGCCGAGACCTCGGGGCCCGGCCCCTCGACGCCGGCGCGCCAGTCGGCCACGGTCGTGGGGATGACCGGCTCCTGGGGCACGAACGTCGCGACGACCGAGGCGGCGGCGAGGGCGAAGAGCAGCCAGATCGCCGTCGACATCCGCCGCAGCCAGCGCCACGCCCGCCGCGCGGTCTCCCCCGGCCCCGGCACGTCGGGCAGCGCGGGTCCGCGCGCGGGCGCGCGGGTGGGCTCCCGGCTCGGCGCGGTCTGGGTCACGGCCTCACAGCACCGTCTCGAAGCTGCTGATGAGCGGACGCAGCGCGTTGATGAACTCCTGCCACAGCCCCGTGGCGATCGCGAGGCCGACGGCGACGAGGAAGAAGCCACCGATGACCTGGAGCCGTCCGGCGTTGCGCTGGAGGAAGGCGAGCGCGCCGCCGGCGCGGTGGAACGCGAGCCCGAGGACGATGAAGGGCAGGCCGAGGCCGATGGCGTAGACGAAGGCGAGGAGGCCGCCGCGGGCGACGCTGCCGGCGGCCTGGGTGGCGGTGAGCGCGAAGATCGCCGACAGCGCCGGGCCGATGCAGGGTGTCCAGCCGACCCCGAAGACGAACCCGAGCGGCATCGCGCCGAGCACGCCCTTGTCGACCGCGCGGTGGCTCACGCGCGCCTCGCGCCGCAGCAGGTCGAACGGCAGCAGGCCGGTGAAGGCGAGGCCGAAGAAGGCCACGAGCAGGCCGAGCGCGACCTGCCAGCGCCAGTCGGCCAGCGCGACGCTCACCGCCCCGCCGAGCAGGCCGATGAGCGTGAAGGGGATCGCGAAGCCGAGGGTGAAGAGCAGCCCCCCGGCGAGCACCCGCGCCCGCCCGCCGCGGACGCGGCCGGCGGCGAGCTCGGCGCCCGACAGCCCCGTCATGAACGAGAGGTAGCCGGGCACGAGCGGCACGACGCACGGTGAGGCGAACGAGACGATCCCCGCGGCGAAGGCCACCGGCAGCGCGAGAAGGACGTTGGCGTTGGCGACGAGGTCGCAGACGACCCCGGTGCAGGACACCTGGGCGAGGACCGCCGTCGAGCCCGTCACCGCCCGCCCCCCGAGGCGTCGGCGGCGGTCTCCTCGAGCAGCGCCTCCACACGCGAGGACAGCGCGGTCTCGTCGACCTGGCCGAAGAGGCGCGCGGCGACGCGCCCGTCGGCGTCGACGATGATCGTCGTCGGCAGCGCGCTCGCGCCGATGCCGCCGAAGGCCGCGGCGATCGACTGGTCGGCGTCGTAGAGCGAGGGGTAGGGCTTGCCGAAGTCCCGCTCGAAGGAGCGCGCGTTCGTCTCGGAGTCACGGACGTTGACGCCGAGCAACTGGGCGCCCCGGTCGGCGTAGCGCTCGTGGACGGCGACGAGGTCGGGGGCCTCGGCGGCGCACGGCCCGCACCAGGAGGCCCAGAAGTTCACGACGACGATGCCGTCGAGGTCGCCGAGCGCGAGCGGCTCGCCCTCGAGCGTCTCCCCGGCGACGTCGGGGGCGGGCTCGCGGTCCTCCGGCTCGAGGTCGACGCTGCCCGACCCGGCGACGAACCCCGCGCCGGTCTCCGTCGGCGTACCGCTCGCGCAGCCCGCGAGCAGGGCGAGGGCGACGAGGAGCACGAGCGCGGTCGGCATGGCCTGCGCCAGTCTAGGTCGCGGGGACCTGCCGGACCGCCTCGGCAGCCGGAGCACAACAGCGGCGTGGCGGTCCGGCAAGCCGAAACGTAACGCGACGCGTTATGCTCGGTTGTGATGATCCGCTCCTTTCGTGACCGAGATACAGAACGGCTCGCTGCGAGGCAGCGGGTGAAGCGGTGGTCACCCGAACTGAGCAGGGCCGCCTTGCGCAAGCTCCGGATGATCGACGCGGCCGAAGACCTCGCCGACCTCCGGGTACCGCCGGGGAACCGGCTCGAACGCTTGAGTGGTAACCGGCAGGGACAATACTCCGTCCGCGTCAACGACCAGTGGCGCATCTGCTTCCGTTGGGAATCCGGTCATGCCTACGACGTCGAGATCGTGGACTGTCACTCCTAGGAGGGGAGCAGGATGACGAAACTGCCGGCCGTGCACCCTGGCGAGGTACTGCTCGAAGAGTTCCTCGAGCCCTCCGGACTGTCGCAGTCGCGACTGGCCAAGCGCATCAGCGTGCCGCCGCGGCGCATCAACGAGATCGTCCACGGCAGACGGAGCGTCACCGCCGATACGGCGCTGCGCCTCGCCCGCTACTTCGGGACGAGCCCGAGGTTCTGGCTCAACCTTCAGGCGCAGTACGACCTCGACGTCGAGGCTGACCGCCTCGGCGACCGCCTTGAGCGTGAGGTCAGCCCCACGACGCCATGAGGCGACGAGCGCAGCGGAGGCTCGGGTCCGGCGCGCCTCACACGCCGGCGGGGACCTTCTCCTCCTCCGGCGGGGCCTCGGCGAGGTCCTCCTCGATCTCGCGCCGCTCCCGGCGCTCGTCCCAGCCGAGCAGGAGCAGGTGGAGCACGAGCCCGGCGGCGGAGAGCACGACGAAGACGAGGCTCGGCAGCAGGAGGAACCCGGCGTCGTAGTAGGCGAAGGTCATGAAGGTGTTGTCGGGGTCGACGACCTCGCCGACGGCGTCGGCCTCGACGAACTCGATGGCGACCATCGGCCGGTCGTTGTCGGCGACGGCGAAGAGGATCGGGGTCTCCTCGACGTTGGGCACCCAGGTCTCGCCGACGCGCT
>SLNF01000222.1 GCA_007133145.1 Nitriliruptorales bacterium | reverse complement strand
GCGATCGACCGCAGCGACGGCTGGGACGAGGTCGACATCGCCGAGGCACAGCTGCGGCGCCCGGTCGACGACGTCGCGCTGGTGACCTACCGGTTCACCGGCCAGCGGGGCGCGCAGACCTACCGGGCACAGATGAGCAGCGCCTACGCCCAACGCGACGGCCACTGGCGGCTGCTGCTCCACCAGCAGACGCCGCTGCCGCACGACGCCGGAGCCTGATCGCCGCTGGAGCGGGCGAGGCGGGGTCGCACTCGAGGGTGCGCGGAGTTGGGCGGGCGCCTCGCGCCAGACCCCCCGGCGCTTGCCGCGTGCGTAGGCTCGACCGGAACCCGCCCTCAGGCCTCCGGCTCGGGTTGCTGCGCTGAGGCATCCTGCGGCGGATCGTCGGGCTTCTCCGGCAGGATGAGCCAGGCGATGAGGTAGGCGATGAGCCCCGGAGAGCCGGGAATGAACAGCAGCACGAGCGCGATGATGCGCACGAGTCGCGGGTCGACCCGGAAGTACTCGGCGATGCCTCCGCAGACGCCCGCGATCTCCCGCTCTCCGCGGGAGCGGTAGAGGGTCTTGGGAGCGTCCTGTGCCGGGGGCTGCGCCGCCATCGCGGGCCTCCTTCGGATCGGTTGCGACGGCTCGGGCCACGGGCGCGCGACCTGGAGGTCGACGGGCAAGCCTCGCCGCCGACTCCCAGGCGGGCGCCCGGCGGGGCACGCATCCTAGCCGTGCGGGATCACCCCGGCCTTCCACAGCAGCCGCGGAACACCGGTTCGCCGGTCCGAAGCTCTGAGGCCCTCACCGCTGGTTCGGGAACGTCACGGCGCGATCGGGAACACGACCGCGGCGCAACCCGGCGTAGCCCGAGCTTGGCGGCGCGGGCGAGTGGCGTGAGGCCGCAGCCCCGTTCGCCGTCCGGTGGGCTTGTCGGCCTGACCGTGCGAACAGCTCAGGGTGCGCTTGTGAGATGGGTGTCGAACCAGTCGACGATCATTGGCACGCAACGCTCGAGTTCGTCGAGGAACAGGTGGTGGCCGGCGTCGGGGACCACCTTGACTTCGGTGTTGGGCAGCCGTGACCAGCGGGTGAACAGCCTGGTCGCCCAGGCCGGGATCGCCTTGTCCTGGTCACCGTTGAGCACGAGGCAGGGTGGGGCGTGCGCCGGCGTAGGAACGCGGAAGGCGTACAGGCTCGCCACGCTGCGGGCGCTCAGCTCCCACGCCATCGCAGGATCGACGCGGTGGCGGGTCCAGGCGTTGACCGCCGGATCCTCCGAGAGCGTGTCCAGCCCGCGTTCCAGTTTGGCCAGCGGGTAGGGGCGGCGTCGGAAGCGGCCGATCAACCGGGCGCGCAGCCGCAGGGAGATGAGCTTGCCCGGGTAGACGAAGTTGTGCGCCACGGCAGCGTCGGGCTGCAGTCCGCGCAGCAGCGCGAACACGGTCAGCAGCCCGCCCATGCTCGACCCCAGCAGCATCACCGGATGCCTCCACTGGGCGCGGGCTTGGTCGACGGCGGCGTGGGTGACGGCGATGGCTTCCTCGACCGTGCAGTCGCCCCGCGGTCCCTCCGACAGCCCGTGGCCGGGACGGTCCACGCCGAGGAACTGGTAGCCGCGCCGGGCGAGCAGTCCGCCGAGCAGGAAGTACAAGCGGGCGTGCGCGCCGCTGCCGGGCTGGAAGACGACCGTCGCCTTGGGTGCATCGCTCGGGTGGAAGTCGAGGTGGATGCGCCGGCCCAGCGCGTCGATCCACACGTTCTCGATGGCATCGAGCATGCGATGCACCTCAGCGGCGTCGCCTGCTACCCGGGTCAGGCGCGGGCTCGCCAACACCATGTCGCGCACCGCGGCTGTCATGCCCTCTTCCAGCGCTGAGGTGATGCTCGCCTCGCGACTACGCCCGCCTGAGCGGTCCGCCTCGGCGCCACCCATCCTCGCCACCTCCAAGCGAGCCTGCACACCGGCAGCATCTCAAGCCTCGATCGCTCACGCGCCGCCCCGCCGCTGCTGGCCTTCCCGAGTGGGGTGCCCCGGAGGCCCGCTCCCACGAGCCGGTGTCCGAGACCTTCTGGGCACCGCACCTTCGAGTTCGGACCCTGGGGGTCGGATCTCGGGGTGGCCGGTCGGGGGTCAGTGGGTGGTGTCGACGAGTCGACGTACCGCTTCGGCGGCGGCCTCGGCGCGGCTGCGCAGCCCGAGCTTGCGCAGGATGCTGGCGACGTGCTGTTCGGCGGTGCGCCGGCTGATGTAGAGGCGCTCGGCGATGTCGGGATTGGACAGGCCTTCGGCGAGCAGGGCGAGCACCTCACGCTCGCGGTTGGTGAGCGGTTCGAGGTTGCGGGGTCCGCTGCGGGCGGCGGTCACGCCGAGCTCTCGCAGCAGCCCAGCCGCGGCGTCGGCGTCGCTGGCGGCGCCGAGGGCCTCGAACGCCGCCAGTGCGGTGCGGGCTTCGTCGGCGGCGACGTCGAGGTTCTGGGGGCCATGCAGGCGGGCGAGCAGCAGGCGGGTGCGGGCGGCCTCGAGCGGCATGCCGAGCCGGGCGAAGCTCGCCAGGGCGGTGTCGAGCCGGGGTTCGGCGGCTCGGGGGTCGGAAGCCGCGGCGAGCGCCTGGCCTTGGAGTCGGGCGCCGTGGGCGACGGCGAGCTCGCAGCTGAGCGCGGCGCCGCGGTCGGCGAGCGCGTGACCGTGCGCGCCGGCTTCGTCGTGGCGTCCCTGGCGCAGGACGGCCTGGCCGAGCAGTTCGACCAGCGTGAGCTGCTCCAAGAACGGCGCGTCGGCGTCACCGAGCCAGCGGCGCAGCAGCGTCTCGGCGGTCGCGGCCCGGCCTCGGGCGAGGTGGCTGCGCGCCATCGTGCCCACGGCGGCGGGCTGGTCGTCGAGGCCGACGACGAGCCGCTCGGCCTCCTCGAGGCGGCCCTGGGCCAGACGCAACTCAGCGAGGGTCGCCAGGGCCTGCGCGCGCAGGGCGGGCAGCGCCCCTTCGCTGGTTCGGAGCGCGGCGGACAACTCCTCTTCGGCCTGGGTCCAGTCGCCGACGGCGACGAGCACCGCGCCGTAGAGGACGCGGCACTGCGCGTAGAGGAACGGGGAGCCGTACCGGCGGGTGAACCGGTCGGTTGCGCGCACCCATTGCGTAGCCCGCTCGAACTCCGCGCAGCTGGTGCAGGCGATGATCGTCGTGCAGCTGGTGAACACCACGGTGTCGCGGTGGTGGCCCTCGCCGCCCAGCGCACCCGCCATGGCCTCATCCAGGTACGTCACCGCCTCGGCGATGCGTCCCTGGCCGGCGAGCGCACCGCCGATCCCGGCGAGCGCGCACAGCTCCATGTCGACATCTGCCTGGGCGACTGCGAGCGCGTGGGCCTCGCGCGCGAAGGCCTCCGCGGTCTGCGGGTCGGCGTCAGCGGCCTCCGTCAGCCGCACCCACCCGTGCCAGCCCTCGAGGCCGTGGGTGTCGACGAGCCGGCGGGCGCGCGCGAGCCAGCCGTGCGCGGCTGCGGTGTTGCCGAGCGTGGCGGCGTGGTTCTTGGCGAGCCACACCGCGACGTCGGCCGCCCTCGCCGGGTCCCCCTCGCGACGCAGCACCGCGTACGCGCGCTCGCGGTAGGCGTGCGCATCGTGGGTGTCACCCAGCCACCACAGCGCCTCCCCGTAGCCGGCCAGCGCTCGACCGGTCTCACCCGCCTCGAGCGCGGCGGCGAAGGCGTCACGGGCGGCCACCCAGTCCCCTGCGGCAAGCGCCTGCTCGCCAGCGGCCAGGGCGGTGTCTGCCTCGTCGGCCATCCCCGGATCCTACAAGCCGACCCTCACCGCGGGATTGCGTGCGGAGATACGTGAGCCTACGGATGCCCGCCGCGGCGCCCCTGACGCAGCCTGCGCTCAGGTACTGGACCGCGATGGAGATCGACCCAGAGGAGGCGATCCGACATGGGAGAAGCACCGGGTTTCGACGTTGTGAGCTTCAAGGACGGCATCCGCCGGGAGTGGCGCGAGGCGGCGCCGGGCTGGCGGGAGTGGCTGCCCACGATGGAAGCCGCCGACGGCAGCGCAGCGCTCAGCCGCATCCTCGTCGACCAAGCCCGCCTCGCGCCCGGGGCGGCGGTGCTCGACGTCGGCGCGGGCTACGGCGAACCCGGCCTGACCGCCGCCCGAGCGGTCGCTCCGGGCGGCCGTGTCCTGCTGCAGGACATCGCCGGCGACATGCTCGCGACCGCCCGCCAGCGAGCCGCGCAGGCCGACCTCGGCGACGTCGCCGTCGAGACCGTCGAGTGCGACGCCGAAGAGCTCGACCTCGAGCCCGCGAGCGTCGATGCGATCATCAGCCGCGCGGCGATCATGCTCTTCGTCGACCCCGCCGGCACGCTCGCGCGGCTGCGCTCGGCGTGCCGACCGGGCGGGCGGCTGGCCGTCAGCGTGTGGGGGCCGCCCGACCGCGTCGGCTTCGCTGCCTGCCTGCCGGTCATCCTCGACGCGCTCAACCTCGACCCTCCCCCTCGGGACCGCCCCGGACCGTTCACCCTCGGCGACCCCGAGCGGTTGCCGGAGGTTGTCACGCACGCTGGGTTCGTCGAGGTGGAGACCGGCGCCACGATCGCCGTGTGGGAGTTCGAGTCACGCGAGGCGTGCACGCAGTTCATCCGCGACGTGGCGCCACCGGTCACCGCCCTCGTCGCCGACCAGCCCGAGACGGTGCGACAGCAGGTGTGGCAGCGGGTCACCGAGGAGGCGTGGGAGCCGTTCATCGCCGCCGACGGGCGGGTCAACCTGCCCAACGAGGCCCTCTGGATCGCCGCCGTCAACCCGCAGTGACCACCCCAGCGACCCCGAGGAGACGACAATGCACCTCGCCCAACTCGACCGCGCCAGCATCGACCACGTCCTTGCCACCACCCGGGCGGCACGGCGCCGCCTCGACCTCGACCGCCACGTCCCCCTCGAGGTGGTCTACGAGTGCCTCGGCCTCGCGCTGCAGGCCCCCACCGGCTTCAACCAGCAGAACTGGCGGTGGCTGGTGATCACCGACCCCGACACCCGCCGCGCCATCGGCGAGATCTACCGACGCATCGAAGCGCCGTTCATCGAGGCGATGCGGTCCCAGATCCCCTCCGACGACGCCCAGACCCACCGGGTGGCTGACTCATCGTGGTACCTCGCCGAGCACCTCGGCGAAGTGCCCGTCCACGTCATCCCCTGCACCGTGGAGCCCCTCCACGCAGTCCGCGAGATGTTCGCCACCCTCGGCTACGACACCGACCTCGACAACATGGCCGCCTCGGCGGTCTACGGCGAGATCTGGCCCGCCGCCTGGAGCTTCATGCTCGCCCTGCGCAGCCGCGGGCTCGGCGCGTCACTCACGATGATCCACCTCGGCGCCGAAGCCGAGGTCGCCCGACTGCTTGACATACCCAAGGGAATTGCCCAAGCCGGCCTCATCCCCATCGCCTACTTCACCGGCACCGACTTCAAACCCGCCCGCCGACGGCCCGTGCGCGACGTCACCTTCCACGAACGCTGGGGACGACCGGCTCCGGCCGCGATCACGCCAGCGTCCCCCCACGCGCACTGACACGGCAGGCCCCATCATCCCGCCGTCACCCCGCCAGCCCCTACCCGACCGCGACCTTCACGGCACCCAGCGGAAGACATCGGTGTAGGCGGTTTCGCGTCTCACAGGCGTGGGTCGGATGATCAGTCGACGGCCCTGCGGACGAGCTCCTCGACGCGCTCCTGCACCTCGTCGGTCCAGGCGACG
>SLNF01000319.1 GCA_007133145.1 Nitriliruptorales bacterium | reverse complement strand
GCCTGCCGCTCTACGTCCACGCCCCCTACCTCGTCAACCTCGCGACCGACGCCGAGCCTGTGCGCGCGCGCTCACGCGCGGTCGTGGCGCAGACCTGCGCTGCGGCGGAGGCGATCGGCGCGCGTGGCGTCGTCGTCCACGGCGGCAGCGTCGGCGCCGACGGCTCGGAGGAGCGCGGGTTCGCGAATTGGCGCGAGGCGCTCGAGCGCCTTGAGACCGACGTGCCGATCCTCATCGAGAACACTGCCGGCGGTCGGGGCGCGATGGCCCGACACGTCGAGGTGCTCGACCAGTTCTTCTGCGCCCTCGAGGGCCTCGACATCGGCTTCTGCCTCGACACGTGTCACGCCCACGCCGCGGGCGAGGGGCTCGAGGACCTCGTCGAGCGCCTCGTCGCGGTCACGGGGGGCATCGACCTCGTGCATGCCAACGACTCGAAGGACCCCGCCGGCAGCGGACGCGACCGTCATGAGAACCTCGGGGAGGGCACGGTCGGCGAGGCCGCCCTCGTCGGGATGATCGCCGCGGCCGGCGCGCCGGTCGTCGTCGAGACGCCCGGCGGCGCTGCCGCGCACGCCGCCGACGTCGCCTGGCTGCGCGCGCGGCTGCGAGCGCGTGGGGCTCAGCGCTCGTAGAGGGTCGGGGCGCGACCGGGACCGCTGTGGTCGGGGTCGGTGCCCTTCTCCTGCACCCGCCCCTCGCTGATCTCCTCGTTGATCACGCGCCGGACGACCGCCGGGGAGGCACCGGTGGCCTCCTGCACGGCCTTGACGGTGAACCTGCCCTTCGGCAGGGCCTTGCGGACCTCCTCGGCGCTCACGCGCGAGCGGGTGCCCGCAGCCTTCGTCGAGGCCTGACGGCCGCGGCCGCCGGCTCCGCGCACGCCCTTGAAGCCTGCCCGCCGCAGCACCTGCGGCGAGACGCCCTCGGCGAGGAAGGCCTTGTCGCTGATGCCGTGGGCGTCGGCCCAGGCCTTGGCATGGGTGACGAAGGCCTCCTCGTAGCGCTCGAGGGGTGGCTGCTCGGCGTCGAGGATCTGCTGGCGCAGCTGCAGGCGCTGGAGTTCGTCGTCGGCCTCGGCGAGCTCGGCTTGCAGCTTGGCGACCTGGTCCTCGTCCTTGAGCGACGAGGGATCGCGAAGGCTCATGAGATAGTTGCGGACGGCCTCGTCCTGGGTGCTGGCCATTGGTGTTCTTCCTCTCGACCCTTCGCGCATCCTTGTCAGCGCGAGCATGGTCATCGTGGACGGTAGGAACGAGATGGACAGAAAGAATTCCCGCTACCGCATGATCCTAACAACCATTGCCGTGGATTTCTGCTTCTCCAGCGGCACACTCGCGCGAAACCCAATGTGTCAGAATCTCGCGCCGCCTCTTTGTCCGTCCGGTGGTGATTCCTTCTCCGATGGGGTGCGGGTGGTCGCGGAGCCCAGTGGTGCGGCCGCGTGCCCGATCGTGGTCGAGGGCGCTCCGCGGCGGCCGCCAGCCAAAGCTGCGGGATCGGCCGCTGGCGCGTGCCGCCGACCACAGCCCCGCTCGCCCTAGGAGGACGTGCCGCTGACCTCGGGCAGCCGGTGGGCGCTCACGACACCCGCGACGCCGAGCGCGGCGAGGAAGACGAGCGCCGCCTCGACCCCGAAGGTCGCGAGCCCGGCGCTCACCGCGCCGGTGGCGAGCAGCAGCACGCCCATCGCGGTGTTCGACACCGCGACGTAGTCGGTTCGCTGGTTGCCCTCGCCGAGGTCCACCACGTAGGTCTTGCGTCCGAGGCGCGAGCCGGTGTGGGCGAACGCGAGCAGGAGGTAGGCCACGACGTAGGGCAGGCTGCTCTCGGCGACGGCCTCGACGCGCAACGCGAGGAGCAGCGCGGCGATGATCACGGCGCCCCCGGCTGCGCCGGCCATCATCGTGAGCCGGCTCGAGCGGTCCGCGAGCCGGCCCCACCCACGTCCCCCGAGCAGGGCAGCCAACCCCGAGGCCGCGACGAACGGCCGAGCTCGGCAAGGCCCACCCCGACCTGCTCGCTCGCGAGGGTGATGACGAAGGGCGGGCTCAGCGCAGAGACGAGCAGGAGCGTGCGGGTCGTGACGAACCGCCGGAACGGCCGGTCCTGTCCGAGCAGGCGCAGGCTGTGGCGCACCCAGCCGCCCTCGACGGTGGTGGCGTCGTCGGCCCCGGAGGGCTCGACGACGCGCGCGAAGACGAGGGCGCCGAGCAGCCAGGCGAGCGCACCCGCGCCGACGAGGCCGGCGAGCGCGAAGGGGTCGGCGTCGGGGCCGCCGAGTGCGCGGATCGCGAGGCCGAGGGTGATCGCGACCGCCCCGGACGCGACGGTGGCGGCGCCGTTGACCCGCCCGCGCGTCCCCTTGGGCACCGTGCGTCCGAGGACGTCCTTCGAGGAGATCGACGACAGCGAGCGGGCGAGGGCGAGGCCGGCGAGCGCGGCGACGATGATCCCGCCCGCGAGGGCGCCGCTCGTCGTCGCCGCAGCGACAGCCATGACCGCCGCGGCGGCACCCTGTCCGAGCGCGCCGACGACCCACACCCACTTGCGCACGGCGACCCGGCGGACCCGGGGCACGAGCGAGGCCTGCGGCAGCAACGACCCGGACTCGCGGATCGGCACGAGCAGGCCGGTCAGTCCCGCCGGGGCGCCGACGGCGGCGAGCAGCCAGGGCAGCACGGTCTTGGCGTCGACGACGACGTCGCCGAGCTTCTGCAGGGTCAGCGCGCCGACGAGACGCGCCGCGTTGCCCTTGACCTCGACGCAGGCGGTCTCGGGCAGCTCACCACAGCCGTGGTCCTCGTCGACGTCGAGGATGAGGCCCGTCGCCGACCGTCGGGGGGTACGCATCCTCCCAACGCTACGCCACGGGCGCCCGCCGCTCCGCGCGGCGGTGGGTCATGGCCGCGTCATCGCCCACCGCCGCGTCGATGCCGGGGCCGCGCGGGCCTCGCCGCCGTCGGCTACCCGGGGATCGGGATGCCGACCTTCACCTCGATCGGCCGGGCGAGCGCGAGGTAGTCGGCGATGGCGACCGTCGCGGTCTCCTCGTGGCTGCCGAGCGCGAAGGTGATCTCGCCCTGCTCGAGCAGCGAGCGGTCGACGAAGGTCGGCAGGTCGTAGAGCACCCCGAAGGGCGGCTCCGCCCCGGTCTCGCAGTCGGGGAAGCAGTCGGCGAACTCGGCCTCGGTGGCCAGGCGCACCGGCGGCACGCCGAGCGCATCCGCCGCGGCCTCGAGGTCGACCTCGAGGGCGGCAGGCACGACGAGCATCGACAGGTGCCCGCCGGCCCAGACGAAGACGGGCTTGGCCACCTCCCAGCCGCTGCGCCCCTCGGCGGCGGCGACCTCCTGGGCGGTGAACGCCCGGGAGTGGGGTTGCACGGTATAGGCGATGCCGCGCTCGTCGAGCGCGGCGCGGACACGTTCTGCGTTCATGGCGACCCCTTCCTGCTGCCGCCACGACCGCCGTCCGGCGCACCGACGGCAGCACGGAGAGCATCCCCCCCTCGGCGCCGGCGAGAACCCGCGCAGGGACCATCGGTCTCGCGCTCTGGGCCCCGGGCCCCGGGCGGGCTCCGTCAGACGGTGGCGAGGGTCAGCGCGGCGATGCCGACGAGGGCGCAGCCGATGCCGGCGAGCTGGCGGGCGCTCAGCTGCTCGCCGAGGAACGCGCGTGCGAGAAGCATCGTCGGGGCGGGGGACAGGGCGGCGACGACGGCGACGATGCCGAGCAGGCCGTAGCGGGTCGCCGCGACGAGGGCGAGGCTCGCGAGCGCGCCGAGCGCCCCGGCGCCGACGACCGTCGGCGCGTCGGCGCGTCCCAGGCGCACCGGCACGCCGAGGACGAGCGCGATGGCCCCGAGGACGGCGAGCGCGACGCCCGCGGCGGTGGCGACCGGCCACAGCGCCGAGCCGATCGCGGCGCCCTCGCTGACCCCGACGACGAAGATCCCGAAGCCGATGCCGCCGACCGCGCCGTCGACGAGCCCCGCCGTCGCCGGCGCGTCGCGACCCGCCTCCCCCTCGGTGCCCGTGATGAGCACAAGGGCGGCGAGCACCGCGGCGATGCCGCCCCACGCCAGCGCGGTCGGCCGCTCCCCGGAGGCGAGGCCGAAGAGGAGCGGCGCCACGGCGGTGAGCACCGCCGTGACGGTGGCGACGACCCCCATGCGTCCGTGGGCGAGGCCCCGGAAGTACGCGACGGTGCCCGCCCCGAGCGCGAGGCCGGCCAGGCCTCCCCACGCCAGCTCGCGACCGTCGGTCGGCAGGCCCACGAGCGGGGTCGCGGCGAGCAGGAGGAACAGGCTCACTGCCTGCACGGCGACGGCGACGGGCAGGGCGGTGTGCCGGCGCGCGGCCATCCCCGCGAGGAAGTCCCCGGCCCCGAAGCCGACCGCGGTCGTGAGCGCGAGCGCGATCGCTGTCACCGGTGGCCCATCAGCCGACGGGCTCGGTCCAGCCGAAGGCGTCCTCCGCCGCGCCCTGCTGCAGGGCCACGAGCGCTTCCCGCAGCTCGGTGGTGCGCTGGCCGACCTCCCCGTCGCCGACGGTGATCCGCCCTCCGGCGACGACGAGGTGACCGACCCCGCCGAGCACTGCGGCGGTGCCGACGAGCGCGGCCTCGCAGTCGGGAGCGCGTCGGGCGAGCTCGTCGGTCGACAGCGGACGCTCCTCGACGGTGTAGCCGAGCGTCGCCGCCAGGGCGAGCACCGAGTCCCGGGTGATGCCGTGGAGGAAGCTGCCGTCGAGCGGCGGGGTCACGAGCGTCCGGCCGTCGATGAGCAGGAAGTTCGCCGGCCCGGCCTCCTGCACCCAGCCTCCGGGGGCGAACAGCACCTGGTCGACGCCGTCGGCCTCCCTGGCCCGCAGGGTCGGCGCGAGCGCCATCGCGTAGTTCGCCGCCGCCTTGACCGCACCGAACTGCGGGGTCGTGCGCGGCAGCGTCGTCTCGACGCCGAGGGTGAGGGCACGCCCCCTCGCGAGGTAGTCGCCGACGGGGCTGCAGAGCACGAAGAGCAGTGCCTCGGTCGCCGGATGCGTCGCCGCTCCGATGTTCGCGTCGACGCCGAGCAGCGTGGGCCGGACGTAGAGCGCCCCGGGAGGCGACGGGGCCTCCTCGGCGTTGGCCGCGACGACCTCCCGGACGACCTCGGCGAGCCAGACGGGGTCGGGCACCGGCAGCGACAGCGTCGTGGCGCTGCGCCGCATGCGCTCGGCGTGGTCGGCGAGGCGGAACAGCCTCAGCGTGCCGTCGACGCCGCGGTGGGCCTTGAGTCCCTCGAAGCAGGCGCTGCCGTAGTGCAGGGCGTGCGCGGCGGGGTGCAGGGGCAGCGGCGCGACGGGGCCGAGCTCGTAGGCGTCGAAGGCGCCGTCGGTGCTCCACGCGAGCGCCATCGTCGAGGCCATGACGCTGCCGAAGGGCCCGCTCGACGCGTTGCCGCCCTGCTCGCCCATGCCCATCCTCCTGCCGCCGCCCAGCCGCAGGCGCACTCGCCCGACGGAACCGTTGCCGCAGGGTAGCCCCGACCCCCGCCGCGCGCGCTATCGTCGGCGCGCCTGCCCGCGTCCCACGCGCGCTGTGCCGCACGCGGTGGGGCTCCCGCGACCGCGGCGACGAGGGCCCACGTCGATGTCCGCACCCCCGAGGCGCCGCCGCCTGCTCGAGACCTCGGGCGGCAGCCTCACCGAGGCCTTCGGGCCCCGTGAGTGGACCCTCCTCGCCGCGATCGCCCTCATGTGGGGCTCGTCGTTCCTCTTCATCGATCTCGGCCTCGCGAGCCTGCGCCCGGGGGTCGT
>SLNF01000027.1 GCA_007133145.1 Nitriliruptorales bacterium | reverse complement strand
CTGTGGACGCGCCGCGCGCACGGTGCACGCCGCATCGGGGCCCGCTCGTCGGCGGCCCTCGGCGACGCGGCGCGCCACCGGCGCGCTCGCCGGTCCCGCCACGGCGGTGCGCCCTACGATGGCCGCCGGCTGAAGGGCCGACGCAGGCGAGGCGATGGGAGCAGCGGATGCAGGTGGGCTCACGCACGTTCGACTTCCGCCGCGAGGTCGCGGTCATGGCGATCGTCAACCGCACGCCGGACTCGTTCTACGACAAGGGCCGGACCTTCGCGCTGTCCGCGGCCGTCGAGCACGCGCTCGCCCAGGTCGAGGAGGGCGCCGACCTCGTCGACGTCGGTGGGGTCAAGGCCGCCCCGGGCGAGGAGGTCCCCCTCGCCGAGGAGCTCGACCGCATCGTGCCGTTCGTCGAGGCCTTCCGCGAGCACAGCGACTGCCCGGTCTCGGTCGACACCTTCCGGGCGGCGGTCGCCGCCGCCGCCCTCGACGCCGGCGCCGACGTCGTCAACGACGTCTCGGGGATGGTCGAGCCCCAGGTCGCCGACGTCGTCGCCGCGCGACCCGGCAGCGCCCTCGTCGTCATGCACCCGGGGGGCCCGCCGCGCACCCGGCCGTTCCGCCCGGTCTACGATCCCGACTGCACGACCGACGTCGTGCGGACCTGCGCCGCGCTCGCCGCCGAGGCCCAGCGCCGCGGGGTGCCCGCCGCGCGGATCATCGTCGACCCCGGCCACGACTTCGGCAAGACGACGTTCCAGTCACTCGAGGTCACCCGCCGCCTCGGCGAGCTCGCCGCGCTCGGCTACCCCGTCCTCGTGGCGCTCTCCCGCAAGGACTTCCTCGGCGAGGCCCTCGGCGGCCTCGCCGCCGAGGAGCGCCTGGAGGCGTCACTGGCCTGCGCGGCGCTGTCGGTGCAGGCCGGCGCCCGCCTCGTCCGGGTCCACGACACCGCGGCGACGGTGCGCGCGATGCGCGCCACCGAGGCGATTCTCGGGCTGCGTCAGCCGCCCGTGGCCCTGCGCGGCCTCGACTGAGCGCAGGCCTCGTTCGGCCCCGCCGGGTGCCCCGTTCCCCTACGCTGGGCATGCGCAGCGCCGAGCCGGGAGCCGCAGGTGCCACGTCAGTCCTGGGATGCCTACTTTCTCGACCTCGCCGACGCGGCGGCGAGCCGATCGAACTGCGTGCGCCGCAAGGTCGGCGCGGTGCTCGTCACCGGTCGGCATATCCGCGCGACCGGCTACAACGGCCCGCCCTCGGGCTACGGCCACTGCGACGCCGGGGCGTGCCCGCGCGGAGCGTCGACCGAGCCGACCGGCACGCCGTCGGCCTACGACAACTGCGTGGCGGTCCACGCCGAGGCCAACGCCCTGCTCTTCAGCGCGCCTTCCGATCGCGAGGGCGCCTCGCTGTACACCACCGCCGCGCCGTGCTTCGGCTGCGCGAAGCTCATCGCCAACGCCGGGGTCGGCGAGGTCGTCGCCCAGGGTGGCCGCTACGACGGCTGGGAGGTCGTCCGCGCCTTCCTGCTCGCCTGCGGTGTCCGCGTGCGCGTCCTCGACGGCGACGACGGCGCGCCGAGGCTGCCGCTGTAGGGATGGGCCCGGCGGGCGGGCGCCCGGGGTCGGGCCGCTGACGGTTCGGAGCGGCTCAGACCTCGGCAGGCAACCCGAGGGCGGCGAGGAACTCGGTGGCGAGGCGCTCGACGCGCGCGTCGGCCCGGGCGTTCGCGGCGGCGAGGTCGCCGTCGACCGGCTCGACGACCTCGAGGTAGCACTTGAGCAGCGGCTCGGTGCCGCTGGGGCGCACCTGCGCCTTCGAGCCGTCGGCGAGCTCGACGCCGATGAGCTCCTGCGGCGGGGTCTCCACGGCGCTGACGCGCCCGTCTGCGTGGGTGCGCCGCCCGCTGGCATGGTCGGCGATCGCAGCGACATCGACGCCGGCGAGGGTCGCCGGCGGCGCCTCGCGCAGCCGGGAGAGGGCCTCGCTCACGAGGCGCTGACCGGCCTCGCCCTCGAGGCGCACCGATCGACCGGCGGTGCGGTGCACCCCGTGGCGGCGGGCGAGGTCGTCGATGGCGTCGGCGAGGCCGCGGCCGTGGCTGGCGAGGGCCGCGGCGAGGTCGGCGATGACGAGGGCGGCGGAGATGCCGTCCTTGTCGCGCACCGCGCCGCCGACCATGACCCCGAGCGCCTGCTCGTAGGCGAGCACCGGCCAGGCGCCCTCCGGCTCGAGCTCGGCGATGGCCTTCGCCATCCACTTGAAGCCCGTGAGGGTCGCGAGGTGACGCACCCCGTGGTGCTCGGCGATGCGGTCGAGCAGCTGACTCGACACGACGGTGCGCGCGACGACGCGGTCGGGGTCGTCAGGCCCGGTGGCCAGGAGATGCTCGGCGAGGACACAGCCGAGCTCGTCGCCGGTGAGCGCCCGCCAGCGGCCCGCTTCGGGGATCGCCGCGGCGACCCGGTCGCCGTCAGGGTCGTTGGCGAGCACGAGGTCGGCTCCGACCTCCTCGGCGCGGGCGAGCACGAGGTCGAGCGCCCCCGGCTCCTCCGGGTTGGGAAAGCGCACCGTCGGGAAGTCCGGGTCCGGTTCGTGCTGGGCGGCGACGAGCGCGACGTCGGCGAAGCCGGCGTCGGCGAGCAGCCCGACGACCTCCTGGCCAGCCACCCCGTGCAGCGGGGTGTAGGCGATCCGCAGGTCGCGCTCCTCGGGGCAGCGCGACAGCGCGAGGCAGGTGCGCCGGTAGGCCTCGCCGACCTCGGCGGGAGGTGCGGGGACCTGCGCGGCGTCGTCGACGGGCACGCGCCCGGGGCGGCCGACCGCCGCGATGTGCGCGGCGATCTCGGCATCGAGGGGATCGACGATCTGCGCCCCGCCGCGCCAGAACACCTTGTAGCCGTTGTCCTGCGGCGGGTTGTGGCTCGCGGTGATCTGCACCCCGGCTGAGGCTCGGAGGTGGCGCACGGCGAAGGCGAGCAGCGGGGTCGGCACCGGCTCGGGCCAGGCCATGACGCGCAGGCCCGCGGCGGCGAGGACCCCGACGGTCTCGTCGAGGAAGGCCGCCGAGCCGTGCCGGGCGTCGCGGCCCACGACGACGAGCTGGGCGTCGAGCGGGCCTTCCTCGGCCAGCCGTGCGGCCAGACCCGCGGTCGTCGCGCGCACGACGAGCCGGTTCATGCGTGCAGGCCCGGGGCCGAGCGGGCCACGGATGCCGGCGGTACCGAAGGCCAGTGGCGCGGCGAAGGCCGCCGCGAGCCCGCGCTCGTCGCCGACGTCGAGCAGCGTGCCGAGCTCAGCGCGCGTGGCGGGGTCGGGGTCGTCGGCGATCCAGTTCCGCGCCCTCGCGGCGAGCTCCTCGCTGACCATGCGCCTCCCGGTGGTCGGGGTCCAGCCGCCGGGGAGGATACGTCGGGTGCCCAGCGACGGCGCGCGGGCACCGCCGGTGGCACGATACGGCGATGCCGGAGCGTCCCGAACCCCGTGAGGAGGCCGTCGACCTCGCCGAACTGCGCGAGGAGTACCGCGCCGGCAGCCTCGAGACGCACGAGGTCGCCGCCGATCCCCTCGACCAGCTCGGTCGTTGGATCGCCGAGGCCGTCGCCGCCCGCCTCGCCGACCCCACGGCGATGACGCTGGCCACCGTCGGGGCCGACGGCGAGCCCAGCGCCCGCACCGTGCTGTGCAAGGGCCTCGAGGGCGGCGGCGTCGACTTCTACACCAACCTCGAGAGCCGCAAGGCCGATGACCTCGCCGCGAACCCCCGGGCGGCGGCCGTGTTCTGCTGGACGCCGTTGCAGCGCCAGGTCATCGTGCGCGGCCCCGTCGCGTCGATCCCCGCCGAGGAGGCCGACGCCTACTTCGCCTCCCGCCCCCGCGACAGCCAGCTCGGCGCGTGGGCGAGCCCGCAGAGCCGGCCCGTGGCCGGCCGTGCCGAGCTCGACGCCGCCCTCGCCTCGGCCGCCGAGCGCTTCGTCGAGGCACCGGTCCCACGCCCGGACTGGTGGGGCGGCTTCCGGCTCCTCCCCCGCGAGGTCGAGGTGTGGCAGGGCCGTCGCGCGCGGCTGCACGACCGGCTGCGCTACCGCCGCGACGAGGGGGGCTGGCGCATCGAGCGCCTCGCGCCCTGACCGGGGGCCCTCCCGCCTCGGGCGCGGGGCTCAGGCCGACGCAGCGAGCAGCGGCACGAGCATCTCCTCGGGCGTGAGGCTGCCGTGCATCGACTCGAGGCGCTGCTCGACGCGGTAGCCGGGGTCGGCGAAGGCGACCGGGGCGTGGGGGGCGAGGACGACGTCGCCGAGGCGCCCGGCCATGACCGCGCTCATCGCCGGACCCAGCCAGCCCTCGTCGACGACCTCGGCGCGCGAGCGCACCCAGGCCTCGCCGCCGAAGCGCTCACGGGTGGCCTCGAGGAGATCGGCGGCGGCACCGGCGCGCCCGTGCAGCGAGCGGAAGCGGCCCTCGCCGCTGTAGCGGTCGACGAGCGCGTCGACCTCGGCGAGCGAGCGCTGGCCGGCCGGCCCGACCTGGACTTGACCGTGGTCGGCGGTCACGAGCAGCGCGGCGTCGGCGGGCAGGCAGGCGAGCAGGTCGGCGACGAGTCGGTCGGTCGCCGCCACCTCGTCGCGCAGGAACGGCGTCGCAAGTCCGTGGGCGTGGGCGACCTTGTCGACGCCGTCGTAGTAGGCGTAGACCACAGGGTGACCCTCGGCGAGCAGAGCACGGCAGTGCGTCACGATGGTCGCGCTCGTCTGCCAGCCCCGCAGGTCCGCGCCGCGTAGATGGGCCTTCGTGAAGCCGGTGTGGGCGAACTCCGCGCGGGAGACGACCGGCAACGCCACCCCGCAGAAAGGGGTGATGGCCTGCACGTCGACGGGGTCAGGTGCCGAGCCGCGGCCGTCGAGACGCCAGCGCAGGGCGTTGAGGACTTCCCCGCCGTGGCGGAAGCGGTAGCCGGCGAGGCCATGGCGCGCCGGGGGCACCCCGGTCGTGATCGAGGTCAGCGCCGCAGCGGTCGTGCTCGGCGCGACGGTGACCACGGGACCGCCCTCGAGCGCGGCGAGGGTCGGCGCGTCGGCGGCGTGGTCGCCGAGGAGGTGCCAGCCGAGGCCGTCGAGCACGAGCAGGACGACCTGGCGCGCCCGCGCGGCGGCCTCGGGGAGGAGGTCACGAGGGCCGTGGCCGAGCAGGGCCGGTAGCACGGCCCCGACCCACGCCCCGTCGTAGTCGGGCGTGAGCGGGTCGGGCCCGCCGGCGGGATGCGCGGCGTCGCCGGCGGGTCCGCTCAGGCTAGGCCTCCCAGGCTGCGACCTTGGGATGGTCGATGTCCTGCGGGCCGACGGTCGCGGCGCCGCCGGGGCTGCCGAGTCCGGTGACCGAGTCCTCGAACCACTCGCGGTTGATGGCCTCGAACTCCGCCCACATCTCGGGCAGGTCGTCCTCGTACGCGATGGCCTCGACGGGGCACACCGGCTCGCAGGCCGCGCAGTCGATGCACTCGTCGGGCTGGATGTAGAGCATCCGCGGACCCTCGTAGATGCAGTCGACCGGGCACTCGTCGACGCAGGCGCGGTCCTTCACGTCGATGCAGGGCTCAGCGATGATGTAGACCATAAGTGGCTCCTCACGTTCGGTCCGTCAAGCGATCGTGCGGGCTGCGGACCGCTTCTACCGAGGCGCACCCTAGCGGGTCGAGGCGTGAAGGTGACGAGGCCGGGCACGATGACGGTCCCTGTGGTCCCTCGGGACCCGGACCAACGACCCCCAGCTGCATGACGGAGGAGAGCCTCATGACCGAGACCCCGCCACGAACCGCGCTCGTGGCCGGTGGCGGTGGCGCGCTGGGCCGCGCCGTCGTCGGCGAGCTGCTCGCCGACGGCTACCGCGTCGCGGTGCCGTGG
>SLNF01000305.1 GCA_007133145.1 Nitriliruptorales bacterium | reverse complement strand
GCGGAGGAGGCTGCCCCCGCGGAGGAGGCTGCCCCCGCGGAGGAGCCGGTGGTGGCGGAGGAGCCTGCCCCTGCGGAGGAGGCTGCCCCTGCGGAGGAGCCGGTGGTGGCGGAGGAGGCTGCCCCTGCGGAGGAGGCGGCGGTGGGGGAGGAGCCTGCCACCGTCGAGGAGCCTGCCCCGGCGGAGAAGGCTGCCCCTGCGGAGAAGGCTGCCCCTGCGGAGAAGGCTGCCCCTGCGGAGGAGCCTGCCCCCGTGGAGGAGGATGCAGCGGAGGAGCCGGTCGCCGAGCAGGCGACGCCGACCTCGCTGCGGGCCGGTGCCCTCGAGCCCCTGCACCCCAAGATGGTGCGGCGCCTCAAGCGCGGGCTGTCCGACGTGCAGAACCTCGTGCTCGACCGCCTGCGGCGCGCGAGCGCACGCACGACGATCGAGGAGCTCACCCTGTCTGACGGCGAGCTCGCCCAGCTCGGTGAGCTCGTCGGGCTCTACCTCGACGACGCCTACCTCGGGGGCGTCAGCGCCGCCGGGGTGCTCGCCGAACGCCGGCTGCCCAGCCCCGAGGTCGAGCGCAACCTGGCCGTCGGCTTCGTCGCCGACTGCGGCCAACGCGTGCGCGACCCGCTCGTTGCGACGTTGCGCATGGGGCTGAGCACCGAGGAGCCCCTGCCCGCGCTCAACGATCGCGTCGGGGCGGTGTTCTCAGAACTCAAAGGCACTGTCGCCGACGAGCTGTCGGCGACCCACCTCATCCGGGCCTACGAGCTCGGCCTGCTCGACACCTGGCAGGCTGGCGGAGTCACCCACCGCCGCTGGCTGCTTGGGCGGGAACCCCGTTGCCCCGAGGGACGTTGTCGACAGAACGACCACAGTGGAGAGGTCGCGGTGACCGAGCCTTTCCCGTCAGGCCACGATGTCCCCCCGGTGCACGTCGGTTGCACGTGCACGACCATCCCCGTTCCGGAGTCATAGCTCATGCGCTTCGTGGAACTGCTGCGCCGCCGCTGGTGGCTTGCGCTTGCCCTCGCCCTCGTCGTGCTGCTGCTGCTCTCGCAGCGGCTCGCGACGTTCTACACCGACGTGCTGTGGTTCCAGAGCGTCGACTTCCAGTCGGTGTTCTGGACGGTGCTCACCACGCAGGTCGGGCTCGGCCTCGCCGCCGGTGTGCTCATGACCTTGCTGCTCGCTGGCAACCTCTTCCTCGCGAAGCGGTTCGCGCCGCCCTACCGCATCCCATCGGCGCAGGAGGAGGGCATCGAGCGGTATCGCCAGGCGGTGGAGCCCTTCGCCCGGCCGCTGCTCCTCGTCGTCGCCCTCGCGATCGGCATCCTCTCGGGGATCAGCGTCGCACCACAGTGGGAGCTCGTGCTCCTCGCGCTCAACGGCGTCGACTTCGGCATGGCCGACCCGCAGTTCGGGATGGACCTCGGGTTCTTCACGTTCCTGCTGCCAGCGCTCGTCGAGTTCAACTCCTGGCTCTTCACCGCGCTGCTCATCACGATCGTGCTTACCGCCGTGGCGCACTACCTCTTCGGCGGGATCCGCCCGCAGTCGCCGGGTCAGAAGCTCTCCCCGCAGGTCAACGTCCATCTCTCGATCCTGCTCGCGGTCCTCGTCGCGGTGCGCGCCTGGGGCTTCTGGCTTGACCGCTACCAGCTGAGCTACTCCCAGCGCGGCACGGTCACCGGCCTGTCCTTCACCGACGTCAACGCCCAACTGCCCGCGCTCACGCTCCTCGCGATCATCGCCGCGGTCACCGTCGTCCTCTTCCTCCTCAACATCCGCTTCCAGGGCTGGCTCCTGCCGGCCTCGGGGCTCGCGATCCTCGCGGTGGCCTTCGTCGTCCTTTCGGGCATCTACCCGGCGGTCATCCAGCGTTTCCAGGTCGACCCCCAGGAGCTCGAGCAGGAACGGGAGTTCATCGACCGTAACCTTGAGCTGACCCGGTACGGCTTCGGCCTCGACGAGGTGACGTTCGAGCCCTTCCCCGCCCGGGAGCGGCTGCCTGACGCCGCCGTCGCCGACAACGCGCCGACGTTCGAGGCGATCCGACTCTGGGATCCCGCGACGCTGCAGAACACCTACTCCCAGCTCCAGGAGCTGCGGCCCTACTACGACTTCAACGACGTCGACGTCGACCGCTACCGCTTCGGTGGTGACGACGAGCCGCTCCAGCAGGTCATGATCAGCGTGCGGGAGATGAACGAGCAGAACCTCGAGGAGGGCGCGCGCACCTGGGAGAACCAGCGGCTCGTCTACACCCACGGCTTCGGGCTCGTCTCCAGCGCGGTGTCGACGAAGCGCGACGACGGCCAGCCGGTGTTCTTCGCCCGCGACATCCCGCCGCGGGGGGTCGACGAGCTCGAGGTCGAGAACCCCCGGATCTACTTCGGTGAGCGCAGCCCCGAGTACTCCATCGTGCGCACCGCCCGCACCGAGCTCGACTTCCCGCGGGAGGGCGAGCCTCCGGAGCGCTACGTGTACACCGGGGACGACGGGGTGACCGTCGGCACGCCGCTGCGGCGGCTGTCCTTCGCGCTGCGCTTCGCCGAGCCCAACATCGTGCTCTCGAACTTCATCGAGCCCGAGAGCCAGATCCTCTTCAACCGTCGCATCCGCGAGCGCGTGGAGCTCGCCGCCCCCTTCCTCACCTTCGATCACGACCCCTACCCGGTCGCGATCGACGACGGCGTGAAGTGGGTGGTCGACGCCTACACGACCTCCGACATGCTGCCGTACTCCGAGCGGGTCGACCTCGGGGCGCTCACCCTCGCCGAGCAGCGGGTCCTCGAGACCTTCCAGCAGGCTGACGGCACGCTCGGGCTGCGCGAGACCACCCGTGAGCTGCCCGGCATCGAGGGGACGGCGAACTACATCCGCAACTCCGTGAAGGTCGTGATCGACGCCTACGACGGCGACATCAGCCTCTACGTCGCCGAGCCCGACGACCCTGTCGTGCAGACGTGGCGAGAGATCTTCCCCGACATCTTCAAGGACTACGACGAGGCCGGGGAGGCGCTGAAGGCGCACTTCCGCTACCCCGAGGACATCTTCCGGGTGCAGTCGGCACTCTTCCAGACCTACCACATCCAGGACCCCGACGAGTTCTACACGAAGGAGGACGCCTACCGGATCCCCACCGACGCGGCGTTCTTCCAGAACCAGCAGGACCGCGAGTCGGAGCAGCGTGAGCAGCGCGACATGCGCCCCTACTACCTCCTGCTCCGCCTGCCGGGCGAGGACAGCGAGGAGTTCGCCATCATCCAGCCGTTCACGCCGGTGGAGCGCAACAACCTCATCGCCTGGCTCGCGGGCCGTAGCGACCCACAGAACTACGGGGAGCTCAAGGCCTACCAGATGCCGCCGACCCGGACGGTCTTCGGGCCCGAGCAGGTCCAGGCGCGTATCGACCAGGACAGCGAGGTCGCCGAGCAGATCACCTTGTGGAACCAGTCCGGCTCGCGGGTCATCTACGGCAACCTCCTCATCATCCCGATCGAGGACGCGCTCGTCTACGTGCAGCCGCTCTTCCTGCGCGCGGAGCAGTCCGACCTGCCGAACCTCGAGAAGGTCGTCCTCGTGCTCGGCGACGACGTCGTCCTCGAGGACACCCTCACCGAGGGACTCGTCGCGCTCTTCGGCGACGCGGCGCCGAGCCTCGCGCTGCCCGAGGGCACCGTCGACGAGGACATCGCCGACATCACCGACGGGGACGAGCCCGTTGAGGACGAGCCCGCCGAGTCGGAGGAGCCGGCCGAGGAGCCCGATGAGCCGGCCGAGCCCGAGGAGACCGTCGACGTCGACGCGCAGTTCGCCGACCTCCTCGCCGAGGCCCAGGAGGCCTTCGAGGACGCCGAGGCCGCGCTGTCCAACGGCGATCTCGGGGAGTACCAGGCGCGCAACAGCGACGCCTCCGCACTCATCCTCGAGGCTCTCCAGCTCATGGGGACGCCTGCGGCTGCAGCCCCCGACGACGCCGAGGACGAGGACGCTGCGCTCGGGGACCCGTAGCGGCACGCGGTGGGCTGCCGCGACGTCTGCACCGACGGGTCGCCGGCGACGTTGCAGCCCGCCGGACCCGGCGCTACAGTCTGCGCCGCGAGGTGGAGCAGTTCGGTAGCTCGCCGGGCTCATAACCCGGAGGTCGGAGGTTCAAATCCTCCCCTCGCAACGAGAGAGGCCCCTGGTGACCCCAGGGGCTTTCTCATGTTCGGGGGCCGAGGAGGGGTACGCCCACGCCGACGGCTTCAGGAGGCGATCGCGAGCTCGGCGCGGGCGAGGAAGGCCCGCAGCAGCCGACCGGCGCGCTCGGCGTTGTCTGCGGCGTTCCGGCGCAGCGGGTCGAGCACCGCGGTGGCCTCAACCCCGGCGCGCTCGAGCATGCGAGGACTGTGCTGCGCCCACGCCTCGACGATGTCGTCGGTCACCTCAGGGTGGAACTGCACGCCGAGGTGGCGCCGGACGGTGAACGCCTGGCTCGCGCGGCTCGTGCGGGCGAGCTCGGTCGCCCCAGGCGGAGGGCTGAACCCGTCGTTGTGCCAGGCCACGAAGGGCCCTTCCGGTACGAGCTCGGCGTCGTCGGTGTCGAGGCTGAGCCAACCGATCTCCGGCTGCTCGAGCGCGGCGACGCGCCCACCAAGGGCCCGGGCCAGCGCCTGGCCTCCGAAGCAGACGCCGAGGATGGCCACGCCGGCTGCGTCTGCCCGGCGGAGGAGCTCGAGCTCGCCCGCGAGCCAGGGCACGCGGTCGTCAGCGGCGGAAGCGAACGAGCCCAACGTCACGAGGGCGTCGACGTCCTCGAGGTCGGGCAGAGGATCGCCGTGATCGACTCGCACGGTCTCCACGTCGAGCCCGAGGGCCTCGGCGTGGGTCGCGAGATGGCCAGCGGGCACGAGCGCTTCGTGCCTCAGGAAGGTCAGTCGCGTCGCCATTGCCGGGCGGGCCTCCTCATCGCAGGCGGTCCTCGAGTGGATCGTGGCCAACCCTATCGACGCTCCGTGGAGCGGGCTCGGCAAGCAGAGCCAAGTCACAGCGTCCGTCGGCAAGGTTTCCGTCGGTGAGCCGCCTTGCCTCCGCCCGTGATGACCGCCTCGACCGGGCGTTCCCGTCGCAAACCAGGGAGTCAGGCCATCACGGCCTCCAGCGCCTCCATCAGCGAGATCGTCGCCGACGTGCCCGCCTGTCGATTCGCACGCTGGGGAGGCGTAGGTCGCGTTCGCGGCGCTCGCAGGCATTGCCCACGGTGAGGTCGTCGACGCGGCGACGCTCAGCACGCTCGCTGGGGAAGACGATCCCGACGATGCGGCAGTGAGGCAGCGTCGGGTCGGCAATCTCGCGGAGCGCAACCGCGACAGGGCCATCACCGGGGCCCTCGGGCTCAGCCTCGAGCCGACGAGCTACCGGCTCGACCTCGGTGAGCGGGAGCGCGGCGCCTGGTGCGCCCTCGACACGCTGTCCGGAGGCAACGGCAGTTCTGGGCGCGGAAGACGCGGCAGCCCTCGGGCGGCACGTCGCCTCGGCGATTCGAAGGGGTGCCGGGGCTCGGGCGGAACACGACACCGACCGGCGCTCGACCCCGGGAGTCATCCAGCCCGCAGCAGAAGATTCACAGAATCTCTGGAAAACCCTTGACAGCCACCGTCATACGGGGCATACTTCGAACATGCATTCGACAGCACAGCGGAGCCGGCGCCACCACCACCCCACCAGCTGCCACCACCCCCACACACCCGCCGCCGCCGCGGTGATCCTCGCCGGCGAAGACCGTGTCGGCTACACCACCACCAGCACCACCACCGCCGCGATCCTCGCCGGCGAAGAGCGTGTCGGCTACACCACCGGCGACGACGCCGCCACCACCGGTGCCGGTGCCGGTGCGGGTGGGCGTGCTGGTGGGGAGCTGTCGGTCCAAGGGCTGCTCGAGACCATCAGCGAGACGCTGGGGC
>SLNF01000048.1 GCA_007133145.1 Nitriliruptorales bacterium | reverse complement strand
GAGCCCCGCGACCTCCTCGTCGGTCAGGGCGATGCGCGCGAGCCGGGCGACGTGGCGCACCTGCTCATCGGACAGCGACATCGGACCTCCTTGCGGCGGCTGGGGCGCGGACGCTACCGCGACGGCACGTCGGGCCGCCAACGCCGGCCTTCAGGGCTCGAGGCGCCGCCAGTCCCCCTCGGGGTCCTCGAGCAGCGCCCCGTCGTCGAAGCGGGTGAGGTCCTCGAAGCGGCCGTCGTCGCCGCCCCAGACGAACAGGCCCGCGTCGGTCCACGCCACCGCCGCCGCCTGACGAGCCTCGAGGGGCGCCGGGGGCCATGCCGACCAGGCGTCCTCGGCGGGGTCGTAGGCGGTGACCGAGTCGCGTGCGCGCGCGGTCACCCCATCGTCGTCGACGGCGAAGGCGAGACCACCGACGACGAGGAGCGTGTCGCCGGTCCACACGAGCTGCTCACCGACACCGGGGGGCTCCCCCCGCTCGGCGAGCACGCGCCACTCTCCCGCGCCGGGCTCGAGGGCGACGCCACCCGCGCCGGCAAGGGCGACGAGCTCCTGGCCGGTCCAGACGACCTCCCCGCCGAGCGGCACCTCCTCGGGCACGTCGTCGAGGGGCTCCCAGGCCTCGTCCTCGGGGTCGTAGCGGACGGTATCGCCGACGGGCTCGAAGCCCTCGTCGCGCCCGCCCGCGACGACGAGTCCGGCGTCGGTCCAGCCGCCGACCGCGCCCGGCCGCGGTCCGGAGGGCAGGGGGTCGAGCTCGCGCCAACGGTCGGCCCGGGGGTCGTAGGCCCACGCGTCGTCGCGGTCCTGCACCCCGCCGGCGGCCTCGTCGTCGGGGTGGGACCCGCCGGCGAGGAGCAACTCGGCGCCGCTCCAGCCCGCGACCGCGCCGAGCCGACGCGCCGCCTCGGGCGCCTCGCGCTCCTCCCAGGCATCGGCCTCGGGGTCGTAGCGCAGCACGGCGGGCACGGTCGGCTCGACGACGAGCAGGGCCTGGCCGGTCCAGGCCGCAGCGTAGGCGGCGCTGAGCGGCGTCGGCGCGCGGGCGAGCGCGCGCCAACCCTGCCCCGGCAGGTAGGCCGCCCCGTCGCGGCGGACCTCGTCGCGGATGTCGACGCCGCCGATGACGAGCGCCTCCTGCCCCGTCCACACCGCGAGGGGCTCGCTGCGGGGCTGGAGGGGCACGGCGGGCTCGTAGCGCGGCGGCTCGGGCTCGGGCTCCCCCGGGTCGGCGTCCCGGGGCTCGGCGGCGTCCGGGGCGGGACCGGCCTCTGGCGTCGGCGTCACCACCTCGGCATCCGTCGTCCCCCCGGCGTCGGCACGCTCGACAGCGGTCGGCTCGGGGTCGCCCTCGCAGCCGGCGAGCAGCGCGAGGCCGAGCACGGCGACGAGCGCGATGCCGGCCGGCCGTCCCGCCCCGGGGGTCACGAGGTGGCCCCGCTCGCACCGGTCGACGCCTCGGGCAGGGCGCCGGAGTCGAGCAGCGCCATGAAGCCCTCCTCGTCGACGGTGGGCACGCCGAGCTCGACCGCGCGGTCGGCCTTGGCCCCGGGGTCGGCGCCAACGACGACGGCGGAGGTGCGTCGCGACACGCTCGAGGTCACCTTGCCGCCACGGTCGAGCACCGCCTGCTTGGCCTCGTCGCGGGTGAAGCCCTCGAGGCCGCCGGTGAGCACGACGGTCCAGCCCTCGAGGAGGTCGTTGCGCTCGGCGGCATCGGTGTCGGAGCGCACGCCGGCGGCGACGAGACCGTCGACGAGCTCGGCGTTGCGCGGGGTGTCGAAGAACGCCCGGACCGCCTGGGCGATGACCGGCCCGACCCCGTCGACGGCGGCGATCTCCTCGGCTGCGGCGGCGCGCAGCGCCTCGAGGGTGCCGAAGTGCCGGGCGAGCAGGCGCGCGACGGTCCCGCCGACGTGGCGGATCCCGAGTGCGACGAGGAGTCGCTCGAGCGGCTGGCGCTTGGCCTCCTCGATCGCGGTGAGGAGGTTGTCGACACGGCGCTCACCGAAGCCCTCGAGCGCGAGGAGGGCGTCGCGGTCGAGGTGGAAGAGTCCGACGACGTCGCTGACGAGCCCCTCGTCGAGCAGGAGCTTCGCGGTCTCGTAGCCGAGGCCCTCGATGTCGAGGGCGCCGCGGCTCGCGACGTGGGCGAGCGACTCGAGCAGGCGGTTGGGGCAGTCGATGTTCGCGCAGTAGCTCGCCGCCTCGCCCTCGAGGCGCACGACCTCCGAGCCGCAGAACGGGCACGCCGTCGGCATGCGCCACGGCCCGGCCGCCGCGACCTCGGGCGGCCGCTTCGAGGCGACGTAGCCGACGACCTCTGGGATGACGTCGCCGGCCTTGCGCACGATGACGGTGTCGCCGGGGCGGACATCCTTGAGCGCCGCCTGGTCCTCGTTGTGCAGCGTCGCCGTCGAGATCGTCGAGCCGGCGACGAGGACGGGCTCGAGTCGCGCGAACGGCGTGACCTTGCCGGTGCGCCCGACGTTGACCTCGATGTCGTGCAGCAGCGTCTCGCGCTCCTCCGGCGGGTACTTGAAGGCGATGGCCCAGCGCGGCGCGCGCGACGTCGACCCGAGACGGCGCTGGTGGGCGTGGTCGTCGACCTTGACGACGACCCCGTCGATCTCGTACGGCGGGTCGTGACGGTGCGCCCGCCAGTGCTCGACGAAGCGCTGCACCGCGTCGATGTCCTCGACGGTGCGGGTCTCCTCGGCGGTCGGCAACCCCGCCTCGGCCAGCCGCGCGAGGAACGCCGCGTGGCTGGCCACCTCGAGGCCCTCGACGGCGCCCATCCCGTGGCACACCATCGACAGCGGTCGCTCGGCGGTCACGCGCGGGTCCTTCTGACGCAGCGCACCGGAGGCGGCGTTGCGTGGGTTGGCGAAGCGGGGCAGGCCCTGCTGCTCCCGCTCGACGTTCATCGTCTCGAACGCCGCGACGGGGTAGTAGACCTCGCCGCGCACCTCGAGCAGGTCCGGTGGGTCGGCGAGGGCGAGGACCTCGGGGACCGCCTCGATCGTCCGGGCGTTGGCGGTGATGTCCTCCCCGGTGACGCCGTCGCCGCGGGTCACCGCCCGTTCGAGCCAACCACCGACGTAGGACAGGCCGACGGCCACGCCGTCGACCTTGAGCTCGCAGGTGTAGCGCGGCGTCGCGCCCTCGAGGCCCCGCCCAACGCGTTCGGCCCAGGCGGAGAGCTCGGCGGCCTCGAAGACGTTGTCGAGGGAGAGCATCGGCACCCGGTGCGCGACCGTGGTGAAGGAGGGGTCCGGCGGCGCGCCGACGCGCCGGGTCGGTGAGCCGGGGTGGGCGAGCTCGGGGTGGGCGGCCTCGAGCGCCTCGAGCTCGGCGAGCAGTTCGTCGAACGCCGCGTCGCTGAGCTCGGGGTCGTCGAGGACGTAGTAGCGGTAGCGGTGCCGCTCGATCGCGGCGGCGAGCTCGGCGGCACGCTGCCGTGGGGAGGGTTCGGCCATCCCTGAAGTCTGCGCCAGCGCCGCGCTCGCGCAACCTCGGCATCCACGGCCGCGGCGGAGGCGCCGCCGGCGGCGGCTATCGTGCTGGCCATGACCGCCCGCCACCCGACCGCCACCGCCGTCCTCGTCCTCCTGCTCGGCGCGCTCGCGCTCGGCGCCTGCGAGCCCGACGAGCCCGTCGACCTCGAGGCACGCCTCGACGAGATCGCCGGCGAGGTCGCCGAGGTCCGGGGGCTCGACGCCCCCGGGGCCGTCGACGCCGAGATCCTCGACCCTGCCGACTTCGCCGAGCTCGTCCTCGAGCTCGGGGAGGCCCGGACCGGGCAGGTCGCAAGCGCCGAGCAGGAGGCCGCCGAGGCGGTGCTCGTCGCGCTCCGCCACCTCGAGGAGGGCGTCGACCTCGACGAGGTCACCGCCGAGGCGATCGAGGGCGGGGTCGTCGGCGGGATCTACGTGCCCGAGGAGGGGGCGGTGTACCTCCCGGGCGAGGACGACGCGCTCGACCCGGTCGGGGAGGTCATCGCCGCGCACGAGCTCACCCACGCGCTGCAGGACCGCACCGTCGGGCTCGACGCCCTCCTCGACCTCGCCGTCGACGGCGACCCCGACGCCTTCCTCGCCCTCAACGCCGTCGTCGAGGGCGACGCGGTGTGGACCCAGGAGCGCTGGTCCCGCGCGCACCAGGATCCCGAGGACCGGGCGTCCTACCTCCGCGGCGGCGACGCCGAGGCCGTCGCCGAGGGGCAGGAGGCCCTCGAGGCGCTGCCGGCCTACCTGCGCGACCAGCTGCTCTTCCCCTACACCGCCGGCGCGGACTTCGTCGAGGCGCTCGTCGCCGACGGCGGGGTCGGTGCGATCGACGCCGCGCTCGCCGACCCGCCGACGACGACCGCGGAGATCCTCGACCCCGAGCGCTACCTCGACGGCTTCGAGCCCGCCGACGTCGACGTCGGCACCTCCCCCGGTCCGGAGTGGGACGAGGGCGTCCGCCAGGGCTTCGGCGCCTTCGACCTGCAGACGCTCGTCGTTCAGGGCGACGTCACCGCCCTGGCCCCGGCGGCGCGGTCCTGGGACGGCGGCGCGCTCCTGTCTTGGACCCGCGGCGAGGAGCACGCCCTCGCCGCCCGGGTGGTCTTCACCGACGAGGCCGCCGCCGACCGCGTCTGCGACGCCCTGCCGGCGTACTACCGGGCCGCCGCCGACGGCGTGGAAGCCGGTGACGACGCCGGCGAGCCGGCCGAGGGCGAGGACGCCGTCGGGGGCGGCGCGGTCCTCGAGAGCCCCGTCGACGCCTTCGCCGTGGCGTGCGGACCGACCGGGGTGCGCTTCGCCTTCGCCCCCGACGCCGCACTCGCCGTCGCGCTCGTCGACGGCGGCTGAGGTCGGGCCCGGTCGCCTGGGCCCCGCGTCGGGTCACGCGCTGATCGTCGCGCCCCCGAGGCACTCCTCGCCGGCGTAGAGCACGACGGCCTGTCCCGCGGCCACACCCTCGGGCCGCGCCGCGGGGAAGCGCACCCGCACCCGGCCGCCGCCGAGGTCGTCGAGCGCCGCGGGCAGGGGCTCGCCGCGGTAGCGCACCTGCGCGGCCAGCCCCGCGCCGGCGAGCGTCGCCGGGTCCGGGGGGTACCCGGCGATCCAGTGGAGGTCGGTCGCGGTGACCTCTGACACTGCGAGCGCGGCGCGGGGGCCCACGTGCACCGTCGAGCCCTCGATGGCCGTGACGTAGCGCGGCTCGGGCTGGCCCGCGAGGCCGAGCCCACGGCGCTGGCCGATGGTGAATCGGTAGGCACCGTCGTGCTCGGCGAGGACCGTCCCGTCCTCGTCGACGACGACCCCGGGGCGCTCGCCGAGGTGGCCGCGGAGGAACCCCCCGAGGTCGCCGGAGGGAATGAAGCACACGTCGTGGCTGTCAGGCTTGTCGGCGGTGAGCAGGCCCCGCTCGGCGGCCGTCGCCCGCAGCTCGGCCTTGGTGTGCTCCCCAGCGGGCCAGACGGTGTGGGCGAGCTCGTCCTGGCGGGCCATCGACAGCACGTAGGTCTGGTCCTTGCCGCGGTCGACGGCACGCCGCAGCCGCCAGCGACCCCCCTCGTGCCGCAGCCTGACGTGATGGCCGGTCGCGAGGGCCTCGAAGCCCATCGCCCGGGCCCGGGCGAGCAGGGCACGGTACTTCACGCGCTCGTTGCAGCGGATGCAGGGGTTCGGCGTCTGGCCCTCGGCGTAGGAGGCGACGAAGTCGTCGACGACCCGCTCGCGGAAGGCCGCGCTGAGGTTCCAGGTGTAGAAGGGGATGCCGAGGTGGTCGGCGACCCGTGCGGCATCCCGTGCGTCGTCGAGGGTGCAGCAGCCCTTGCCCGGCAGCCCCGAGGGGGTGTCGGCCAGCTTGAGGTGGACGCCGGTGACGTCGTGGCCGGCGTCGAGGAGCAGCGCGGCGGTCATCGAGGAGTCGACCCCACCGGACATCGCGACGAG
>SLNF01000099.1 GCA_007133145.1 Nitriliruptorales bacterium | reverse complement strand
CTCGACGCCATCGACATGCTCATCGTCGACGAGGTCTCCATGGCGCGCGCGGACCTCCTCGACATGATGGATGTCGCCCTGCGCCGCCGACGCCGCGACGACGAGCCATTCGGCGGGGTGCAGATGGTGTTCGTGGGCGATCTCTGCCAACTCCCCCCTGTCGTCGTCGACGACGAACATGACGCGACGCTGAGGCACTACGCCAGCCCGTTCTTCTTCTCCGCTGAGGCCTTCAGAAGGCTCAACGTCGAGACCATCGAACTCACCGAGGTCGTTCGTCAGCGGGACGATCGCTTCATCGCCTTGCTCAACGCCGTGCGCGACGGCACTGCAACGGAGGCTGAACTCGCGGAGCTCAACGAGCGAGTCGACCGCGACCGCGCGGCCGCACCGGGCGACGGCGCAATCACCCTCACCACGACCAACCGCGCAGCCGACGCCGTCAACCGATCGCGCCTCGAGGGATTGGGCACCCCGATTCACCGCCACCAAGGGACGGTGACTGGTGAGTTCGACCCGTCGCGCTACCGGGCCGAACTCGACCTGTCCTACGCCGTGGGGGCCCAGGTCATGACCCTCGTCAACGGCCAACGTTTCGTCAACGGCTCCCTCGGCGAAGTCGTCGACGTCGCCAGCGATTCCGGTCGGCCGAGGGTTGACGTCCGCCTTCGAGGCAGCGACGAAGTGGTGGAGATCGCGCCTCACCGGTGGGAGATCACCCGGCCGGTCCGCCAGGAGGACGGGGGCGTCAGATCGGAAGTCGTAGGGTCGTTCACGCAGTTGCCCTTGCGGCTCGCCTGGGCCGTCACGGTGCACAAGAGCCAGGGCAAGACCTTCGAGCAGGTGGTCTTCGACCGAGGGCGGAGCGTGTTCGCGGCCGGGCAGTTGTACGTGGCGCTGAGCCGGTGCGTCTCCCTGGAGGGGCTGACGCTCAAGCATCCGCTCCGGCTCCGCGACGTCATCACCGACACAGAGGTCCGGCGCTTCCACGCCAAGGCCACGGCCTCGAGGAGGCGCTACGGCGACCCACTGAAGTCCTTCATCGGCTTCGTCGAGACCGGAGGCTCGAGCCACAGCAAGCTCGTCGAGATCGCCGTGATCCGGCAGCAGCCGGGAGACGACCCGGTCGTGTTCACCAGCCTCGTCAACCCCATGCGCGACATCACCGAGGCCGTCGAGGCAGGCATCACTGCTGGGGACGTCGCCGCCGCCCCGAGCGTCGCCGAACTACGGCGGCTGCTCGCGGGGCTGCTGCACGGAACGGTCCTCGTCACCCAGGACAGCGCACGGTTGAGTCGGCTTCTCGACTGGCACGGAACCGGAGCCGATGAGGGTGTCAGCGTCGACCTGCGGGACCACGACCTCGGGTTCGAACCGCAGCCCTCTGACAGCGCGTACGACCGCGCCTCGCTGGTCGCACGTCACGCCAGGGCCCTGGCCGACGCCCGGCTGCCGATGGAGCCCCTTGACGCACGAGACGTCCACCCCCACCGAGGGGACTACGCGTTGCCCCGCGAGCCCTACGGCGACACCTGGGCACTCGCGAAGCTCATCGAGCGGCACGACAACCTGCCGCCCCACGCCAAGCTCGATCTCCTCCTTGCACTGGCCCCAGGGGTGTCGACCGGCGCACGTGAGCTCACCGATCGAGCGGCCGCCCTGGCTCGCGCCGCAGGTCTCGAAGGCGAGGACCTCCGCGAAGCCGCACACGACGTCTGCAACGGCCTTCTCAGCGCCGCCTCAGGCAACGGCCCGGTCAGCGAACGCGCGACCGCGGCGATCACCACAGTCGCCGACGCCTTCCAACTCGACGTCTCGGCACCCGATGCTCAACCGACGAGTCCGGCACTCGAGGTCACTGCCGGCGCGCGCGTCTGCTTCACTGGCTCGCCGCCGTCGGGCGAGGAGCATGCCCATCTCACGAAGGATCGGCTCCGGGCGGCAGCTGCGATGGCCGGCCTCGAAGAGACCACCACGGTCACCAAGCGCAAGTGTGACGTGCTTGTCGCCTACGACCCGTGCTCGATGTCTGGCAAAGCGAAGAAGGCCCGCGAATACGGCAAACCAATCATCTCAGCGGAGCAGTTCCTCGAGATCATCGAACACGAACGGCGGCCGTGAGGCCCTCCGACGGTAGGGGCCAGCCTGGCGGACCTCAGCCCTAGCCCGACCTGGGGGCGTCACTGGTTGTGAAGCCCGAGTGGGCGGTCCGGTGGCTGCGACCTGCAGCAGACGGGGTCACCAGCACGGCCGTTCACTACGCTGGTGTGGTACCCCTGCCGCGTGCCCGTATGCGCGCCTACCCTGACCGCAATGAGTCAGCGTCCAGGGCGGGCGCGCCGGGCCGTGGCCGCCCTCCGCAACCACGGCCGTCGCCTGCGAGAACCGGCGGCACCTCGCCGGGCAGCGGTACACGGACCGACACAGGCCGTGTAGTCTCGACCCATGACGCAACGGCTCAACATCACCCTCGACGCTGTGCATGCCGCGAAGCTGGCCAGGCTGGCGGCCCGAGCGCACGTCAACGAGGGCACGCTCGCCCGCTCGTTGTTGTCCTCGGCGATCGACGACGCCGACCCGGATGCCGCCACCGTCCTCGAGGTGCTCGAAGGGATCGATGGCGCCTGGCAACGCGCGCAACTCGGGCGACGCCATGCCGCGGCAGGCGAGACGATCCCACTCGACGAGCTCTAGCCCGTGGCCCGCGTCGAGTTCTCGCTCGCTGCGGTCGACGACCTCGATCGACTCATCGCCGCGTTGAGCCTGCCCACGGACACCCGGACACGCCTCGCGAACAGCCTTCGTCCGCTCGAGGACCTTCCGCGTCTCGGGGTCGAGCTCGGCGGCCGGTGGCAGGGCATGCGCTTCGTGCTCGGACCGTGGCGCTGGATGCTCGTGGTCTACGAGTTCTCCGAGGTCGACGACCGGGTCGTCGTGCTCACCATCCAGGACGCCCGGTCGTCTGCTGCCGCCACCGTCCACCGATAGCGTCGGGTTCCCACCGCGACCGCCGCGGCCGGGACGGTGAGCCGAGGGCTCGGGGACGGTCCGAAGCCTGCGCCGTAGGAGGGGGCGTGTCGACGCCCCGCTCCGGAGGCTGCCTTCACCCGACCGGCATCGTCGGCGATGGAGAGGAACACGCCGGGGAGCGGCGGGGCGCCGTCAGGGCGGTCAGCGACGGGGCGGCGTCGCCGCAGTCAGCTGCGGCGCAGCCGCCAGGCCAGCGCGAGCGCAGCGAGCCCGGCGACCGCAGCAAGGGCGGCGAGCAGCGCGAGCGGCAGCTCAGTGGGCTGCTCGCCGGTGACGGCGAAGGCGACCTCCTCACCAGCGGGGACCTCCCAGCGCACGCTGCGCTCGTCGGCCTCGAGCGTGCCGTCGTCGTGCTCGAGCACCTCGCCGGGCATGCGCACGACGACGGTGTAGCGCAGCGCGTCGTCGAGCTCGGCGACCGCCTCGTCGCGATCGACGCCGAGGTCGGCCACGGCCTCGCCGAGCGCGGTGGAGGCGACCCCGGAGACGGTGAGCTGCCCGGCCTCCTCGTCGACCTCGACGGTGACGTCCTCGAGGGGGCGCAGCTCCGGGCCGGCGAGGCCCTCGGCGAGGTCGTCGAGGAGCCCGGCGAGCGCCTCGGCATCACGCGCGCGCCCGGTGAGCTCGAGCCAGCGCCCACCCTCCTCGGTGTCGGCGAGCTCGGCGGACCAGCGCTCGGCCTCCCCGGCGACCCCGGCGACGTCGTCGAAGAGCGCGAGGTCGGCCTCGGCGGCCTGCGCGGCGATCTCACCGTCGGTGACGAGCGTGAGCGTGACCCTCCCGCCGCCGTCGGCGTCGACGTCGACGGCGACCTCGGCGCCGAGCCGGCAGCCCGACAGCAGGAGCAGGCCGACCACCAGCGCGACATAGGCACCGTGGTGCATTACTTTGTGCTTATCAAGCATGACGAAGCGTGGAGATCGGCTGGTCCCCGTGGCCATCGCCCACGCTCCTGCGAGCCGGAGTGGTCAAGTTCTCCCGCAGCCTACCGACGATGGAGCCATGAGCTCTCAGACACGGACCAAGCCCACCTCGCGGCCGCGGCCGCATCGCCGCCGTCTGGGGGAGGTGCTCCTCGACGCCGGGGTCATCACCCAGTCCCAGCTCGACCACGCCCTCAGCGAGCGGCTCATGCAGGACGGGCGCCGCGAGCGCCTCGGCGCGGTCATCAAGCGCCTGGGCTACGCCACCGACGAGGACATCGCCCGCGCACTCGCCACCCAGCTGCGCGTCGAGCACGCCGCCGGTACCGACCTCGAACTCGACGCTCCCGCGAGCACCGCGGTGCCTCCCGCCATCGCCGAGCGTCACGGCGTCGTCCCCGTCCGCTGGGAGGACGACGAGCTCGTCGTGGCCTGCGACGACCCCACCGACGTCGTCGCCTTCGACGACGTCAAGCTCGCTGCGGGAGCGCGCAGCGTCCGTCTCATCGTCGTCACCCCCAGCGAGCTCACCGAACTGCGCCAGAAGGCCTACGACTTCGACCATCGCGCCGGCGAGTTGCTCGAGGCCGGCGACGAGGACGACGAGGACGAGGAGCCGCTGGCCACCGCCGCGATCAACGACAACGCCCCGATCGTGCGGCTCGCCCAGCGCCTGCTCAGCGACGCGATCGACGGCGGCGCCTCGGATGTCCACGTCGAACCGGGCTCGGCGGGCACCGACGTGCGCTTCCGCATCGACGGGGTCCTGCAGCACATCACGACGGTGCCGAAGGCGATGAGCAACGCGCTCATCTCGAGGTTGAAGATCCTCGCGAACATGGACATCGCCGAGCGCCGGCTGCCCCAGGACGGGCGCATGCGCATGCAGCGGTCCTCCGGCGAGGTCGACTTCCGCGCCTCGACCCTGCCGTCGGTCTTCGGCGAGACGATGGTGCTGCGCCTGCTGCGCAAGGGCGACGAGCAGTTGCTCCTCGACGACGTCGGCTTCGACGACGACCAGCGACAGCGTGCCGTCTCGGCGATCGCCCGACCGCAGGGCCTCGTGCTCATCAGCGGACCGACCGGCTCGGGCAAGACCTCGACGCTCTACGCCTTCCTCCGCGAGATCGCCGACGAGCGCAGCAACATCATCACCCTCGAGGACCCGGTGGAGTACCAGCTCGACGGGGTCAACCAGACCTCGATCAACGAGCGGATCGGGTTGACGTTCCCGCGTAGCCTGCGCACGGTCCTGCGCCAGGACCCCGACATCGTCATGGTCGGCGAGATCCGCGACCCCGAGACCGCCGAACTCGCCCTGCAGGCCTCGCTGACCGGCCATCTCGTGTTCTCGACGCTGCACACCAACGACGCGCCGGGGACCGTCGTGCGACTGCGCGACCTCGGTGTGCCCTCATATCTCGTGTCGAGCTCGCTGACCCTCGTCATCGCCCAGCGCCTCGTGCGTGGGCTCTGCAAGTCCTGCGCCAAGCCCGCCGAGCCCACCGAGCAGGAGCTCGCCCAACTCGGCATCGCCCACGAGGACGGCGCGACCTATCGCGTGGCGGTTGGCTGCGCGGCGTGCGGTCGCACCGGCTACCGCGGTCGCACCGGCCTCTTCGAGGTCCTCGAGATCGACGACGCGATCCGTGAGCTCATCAGCAGCGGTGGCTCGGAGGCGGCGATCCGCCGCGCTGGCGGCAACACCGGGCTGCGCAGTCTGCGCGAACACGGCGTCGCGAAGGCCCGGGCCGGGCAGACCTCGCTCGCCGAGGTGCTGCGCGTGACCCCCGCCGACGGCGGCAGCGAAGGTGCCTGCCCCACGTGCTCGCAGACCGTCGAGGAGGGCTTCGCCTTCTGCCCGTGGTGCACGACCGACCTGCGCCCGCCGGCCTGCGGTGGCTGCGGGCAGGAGTTGCGCTTCGGCTGGCGAGCCTGCCCGAGCTGCGGCGCTCCACGCGAGGACGGCTGAGCCCCCAGGTCTGCCCTGCGGCCCCGCAGGGCG
>SLNF01000102.1 GCA_007133145.1 Nitriliruptorales bacterium | reverse complement strand
GGCGGCGGTGGGCGTCGAGCTCGCCGAGCGGGAGGCCGTCGCGACGGCCTCCCGCTCGGCGAGCTCGACGCCCACCGCCGCCGCGGCACCGAGGAGGAAGACGAGGAGGCCACCGACGGCGAGGAGCACCCGGTCGCGCCGGCTCGTCGCAGCGAGCAGGGACACCGTCGGCCGCCTCCCGTCGTCGCCTCGGCCCCCGAGGGTGACCCCCGGCGAGCGCCCGCCCAGCGTGCCCGTCACCCCGCGGCGAGCCTGACGGCGCGGCAGTGTAGCGCCAGACACCCGTCAGGCCCGTGAGGTCGTCCCCATGCGGGGATGGCCCGACCCGTTGCTGCCGACCGCGAGGAGGGAACGCTCGCGCCAGGACCGACGTCCGCCACCTTCGGCTCCGAGGAGGGTCGATCCCATGACCGAGACCCGCTACGACCCCCGTACCGCGCTGCTCGTCGTCGACGTCCAGAACGACTTCGCCGACCCCGAGGGCAACCTCTACGTCAGCGGCGGCGACACGATCGTGCCGGTCATCAACGACGAGATCGACGCCGCCCGCGACGCCGGTGCGCTCGTCGTCTACTCGCAGGACGCCCACCCCGAGCAGACCCCGCACTTCGCCAAGGACGGCGGGACCTGGCCGGTGCACTGCGTCGCCGGCACCTGGGGGGCGGACCTGCACCCCGACCTGCGCCGGGTCGACGGGCCGGTCATCGAGAAGGGCACCGGCGGGGAGGACGGTTACTCGGCCTTCAGCGTGCGCGACCCCGACAGCGGCGAGGAGTCGGCGACGGCGCTCGACCGCATCCTCCGCGAGCACGGCGTCGAGCGCGTCGTCGTCGTCGGCCTCGCCCAGGACGTCTGCGTGCTCGACACCGCCCTCGACGCGACCCGGCACGGCTACGAGACGCTCGTGCTGCCCGAGGCGACCCGGCCCGTCGACCTCACCCCCGGCGACGGCGAGCGGGCCCTGCAGCACATGCGCGACGCCGGCGTGACGGTGGCCTGAGACCCACCCCGCGTCGCCGGGAGCCCAGCGGCGGTCGCGCTAGAACTCGACCTCGACCGGCGAGCGGCTGTCGGGGTCGGCCTCGAAGTACTCGAAGCTCTTGAAGTTGGCGATGCCGGCGATGATGTTCGTCGGGATCGACTGCCGGCGGGTGTCGTACTTGCGCACCGCGTCGTTGTAGCCCTGCCGCGCCCCGGCGATGCGATCCTCGGTGGCGGTCAGCTCCGACTGCAGCTGCGCGAAGTTCTCGTTGGCCTTGAGGTCGGGGTAGGCCTCGGCCACGGCCCGGAGGTTGAAGAGCGCCTGGCTGAGGTTGGACTCCGCCCGGGCCTTGTCCGCCGCCCCCTCCGCAGCCATCGCCTGCGCACGGGCCTGCGTGACCGCCTCGAGGGTCTCGCGCTCGTGGCTGGCGTAGCCCTTCACGGTCTCGACGAGGTTGGGGATGAGGTCGTAGCGCCGGGTGAGCTGGACGTCGATGGCCGCCCACGCGTTCTCCACGGCGTTGCGCAGCTTGACGAGGCTGTTGTAGCCGGCGGTGAACCACAGCCCGAGGATGACGATGATCGCGAGCACGATGAGGAGCTCCACGACGACCTCCCGATGATTGGTCGGCGGGCCGCGCCCGCCATAGCGAGACCGCAGTCTACGCGCCGCGGCGGCCAGGGCCGGCGCGTTCAGTCGCCGGCGTCGGCCACCGCCCGGTAGATCGCCTCGACACGCTCGGCCACCCGCGGCCAGGCGTGGCGCTCAGCGGTCTCGCGTCCCCTCGCCGCCATCGCCGCCCGCCCCTCGTCGTCGTCGAGCATGCCCCGGACGGCCTCGGCGAGACCGAAGCCGTCGCCGGGCGCGACGAGGCGGCCCTCGCGCCCGTCGGCCATGACGCTCGCGAAGCCGGGGATCGCCGAGGCGACGACGGGCAGCCCCGCGGCCATCGCCTCGAGCAGGACGATCCCGAAGGACTCCCCGCCGAGGTTCGGGGCGACGAAGAGGTCGGCGCTGGCGTGGAAGCGCGGCTTGTCGGTCTCGTCGACCGCGCCGACGAAGAGCACGTCGGGGCGCACCGCCACCGGCAGCAGCCGTTCGCAGCGAGCCCGCTCGGGGCCGTCGCCGAGGACGACGAGCCGTAGCTCGGGCCGCGAGGACCGCAGCTCGAGGAAGGCACGGACGAGGACGTCGAGGCCCTTGCGCGGCTCGAGCCGACCGACGAAGAGCAGGGTCGGGCGCTCGGGGTCGGCGTACTCCGCGAGCGGCTCGGCGGTGGCGAAGCGGTCGACGTCGACGCCGTTGGGCACGACCTCGAACGCCGACGGGGGCAGACCGAGCGCGGTCGCGTGGTAGCGGCGCGCGGCCTCGCTCACCGCGAGGCGGGCGGCGAGGCCGCGCGCGACGTGGCGACCGTAGGGGCCGGTGCTGCGGTAGAGGCGGTCGCGGTCCGACCAGGCGTGGAAGGTCCCCACGACCGGCTGCGGGCCGCGCTGGGCGGCGGCGAGCGCGACCGCCGGCACACCCGGCTCGTGGACGTGGACGACGTCGGGGGCGAGGTCGCGCAGCGTCGCGAGCGTCCGCCGGCCGGCCAGCGGCGAGGCGGCGACGCGCGCGACCGAGCGGTTGAACGGCACCGCGACGGCGCGGCCGACGACGTGGACCACGGCGTCGAGCGGGTCCTCACCCTCGAGCGGGGCCGACGCCGGGGCGAGGATCGCGACGTCGTGACGGCGCGCCAGCTCCGCGCAGAGGCTCGCGACGTGCGCGCGCACCCCGCCATGGGCCGACCAGTCGTAGGGGCACACCGCCGCGATCCTCATCGTCGTCCTCCCCCCTCGGCCACGCACCCACCGCCCGGAGGCCCGGCGGGGCCGGCGTCACCGAAGACCGGCTGGAAGGCGTGCCATTGGGCGGGATCGAGGCCGATGAGGGCCTCCAGTGCCACGAGCACCGCGCGGTGGAGCTCACGCACGCTGGCCTCCCCCGGCTCGATCGCCGGCAGGACCTGCAGGTGCCAGCACCGTCCCGGCCGCTGGAGCAGGGTGATCGGCACGATCGGCGCGCCGGTGCGCCGCGCGAGCACCGCCGGGCCGAGCGGGACGCGGGTGCGCCCCCCGAAGAGCGTCACCTCGGGAGCCCGACCGGTGAGATCACGGTCGGTGAGCAGCCCCACGAGGTGGTTCGCCTCGAGCACGCGTGCGAGCCGCGCGGTGACGTCGCCGCCGCGGCGCAGCGGGATGACCTCGAGGCCGATGTCCTCGCGCAGCCGCACGAAGCGTCGGAAGACCGCGCGTGGGCGCACGACCTCGGCGACGACGGCGAGGTGGTAGCGGTGGCTCTCCGCCCAGCGCGCGGCGACGTCCCAGGAGCCGTGATGCGCGAGCAGGACGATGACGCCGCGGCCGCTGTCGAGGGCGGCGTCGAGGTGGGCGAAGCCGTCGGTGGTCGTGCGGCGGTCGAGGTCGCCGGGGTCGAGGTCGGCGGCGCGGAAGGCCTCGACCCAGTAGCGGGCGTAGGAGCGGAACGCCGCGGCGACGGTGGCGTCGAGGTCGGCGGGATCGACGACGTGGGCGAGGTTGGCCGCGACCCTGCGCCGGGTCGCCGGCGCGAGCCGGTGCGCGAGCCGTCCGGCGAGGTCACCGAGGCCGAACGCCACGGGCTCGGGGATTCGGCGCGTGAGCTCCCAGACGACGGTCCACAGCACCCCGAGCGCCCGTGCTCCCCGGCTCTCGGGCCGCCGCGGGGCGGGGATGCGGCCCTCCGCCCCGGGGCGGCGGTCGACGGGCTCGCCCGGATGGCCCGAGCCGCGGTAGCGCCGCGCGCTCATCGGCCCTCGGCCTCCTCGGCGCGCAGGGCGCGTGTCTGGCGCCACACCACGACGATGCGCTGGAGCACGGTGACGACCCCGCCGATCGCGAGCACCCAGAGGGCGAGGGCCACGAGATCGAGCCACAGCCCGAGCAGGACGATGACGACCCGTTCGGCGCGCTCGAGCATGCCGACGGTGGCGGTGAGCCCGAGCGACTCGGCCTTCGCGCGCACGTAGGAGGTGAGCAGCGCGGTCGCGAGCGCGGTCATGCCGACCGCGAAGCCGAGCGGGCTCGGCAGCACGAGCCACACGAGCGCCCCGACCATCGCGACGTCGGCGACACGATCGGCCACCGAGTCGTAGAACGCGCCGAGCAGCGTCGAGCGTCCCGAGAGCCGGGCCACGGCGCCGTCGAAGACGTCGAGCAGGAGGCCGGCGGCCATCACCGTCGCGCCGAGGCCCGGCCGACCGGCGACGACGACGGCGACGCCGGCGAGGGTGAGCAGGAGGCCGGCCGTCGTGAGGGCGTTCGGCGTGAGCCCGAGGCGGACGAGTGCCCGGGCGATGGGCTGGACGACCCGATCGGTGAGCGTTCTCGCGTAGGCGTTGAGCACGGATGGCCAGTCGGAGGTCGGGCGTGGCCGGCGGGGCGACCACGGCGGGGCGAGGCTACCAGCGCCCGGCCGACGGTCCTCCAGCGGCACGCGCGCGACCGGCGGCCCGTTCGCCCACCACGCGGGGCGACGAAGGACCCGTTTGGACGCCCCCGGATTGTCCTACAATCCACGGCCCACGAGCGGGCGTGACGTGGCCGCGGCTGGGACCCAGCCGCCACGCCGCCGCCAACGGAGGTGATCGCGGTGACCGCCATCGACGCCCTGTCCCCGACCGCGCAGGCGATCGCCCGCGCCGAGGCGCACGGGGTCCGCAACTACGCGCCCCTGCCGGTCGTCCTGCGTCATGGCGAGGGCGTGTGGGTCACCGACGTCGAGGGGCGCCGCTACCTCGACCTCCTCGCGGCCTACTCGGCGCTGAACTTCGGCCACCGCCACCCGCGGCTCGTCGCCGTGGCGAAGGCGCAGCTCGACACGCTCACGCTCACGAGCCGGGCCTTCCACGCCGAGCCGCTCGCCCGCTTCACCGAGAGCCTCGCCGAGCTCGCCGGTCTCGACGTCGTCCTGCCGATGAACACCGGGGCGGAGGCCGTCGAGACGGCGATCAAGGCGACCCGGCGCTGGGGCTACGACGTCAAGGGCGTCGCGCCAGACCGCGCACGGATCGTCGTCGCCGACGGCAACTTCCACGGGCGCACGACGACGATCGTGTCCTTCTCCACCGACGAGGACGCCCGCCGCGGCTTCGGGCCGTTCACCCCCGGCTTCGACGTCGTGCCCTTCGGCGACCTCGACGCCCTCGCCGCAGCGATCACCGAGGACACCGTCGCCTTCCTCGTCGAGCCGATCCAGGGCGAGGGTGGGGTCCTCGTCCCACCCGACGGCTACCTCGCCGGCGCGGCACGGATCTGCCGCGAGCGCGGCGTGCTCCTCGTCGCCGACGAGATCCAGTCCGGGCTCGGCCGCACCGGTGAGACCTTCGCCTGCGACCACGAGGGCGTGACCCCCGACGTCCTCGTCCTCGGCAAGGCGCTCGGCGGTGGCATCGTCCCGGTCTCGGCGGTCGTCGCCCGCGAGGAGGTCATGGCGCCGATCACCCCGGGCTCGCACGGCTCGACCTTCGGCGGCAACCCCTTCGCGGCGGCGGTGGGCGCCGAGGTCGTCGCGATGCTCGCCGAAGGTGAGCCCCAAGCCCGGGCGCGCGAGCTCGGACCGGTCTTCCTCGAGGGCCTGCATGCCCTCGAGGCCCCCGACGTCGTCGACGTGCGCGGCCGTGGGCTGTGGGCCGGCGTGGAGATCGCGGGCGAGCGGACCGGCAAGTCCTGCTGCTACGCCCTGCTCGAGGAGGGCGTCCTCGCGAAGGAGACCCACGAGACGACGTTGCGCTTCGCTCCCCCGCTCGTCATCAGCGACGCCGAGCTCGACGAGGCCCTCACCCGCATCGGCCGCGCCCTCGGCTAGGCCGACGGCCGACCGGGCCCGCCGGTCGCCCCGAGCGCGGCGCGCTGGTCGGCGACCCCGGCGGCGATGTGCTCGGCCAGCGCCGCGCGCAGCGCCGGGGCGTCCCCG
>SLNF01000149.1 GCA_007133145.1 Nitriliruptorales bacterium | reverse complement strand
GTGCTCGTCGCGACGTCCGGCAGGACGTCGGTGACCTTGCCCTGGGTACCGAAGGAGCCGTCCTCGGTGGTGAAGCGCGTCGAGGAGGCCTGCCGCTTGCCCTCGATCGCGTTGAAGATGCGCTCGCCGGTCCTCGCGCCGAAGAGCAGGTCGACGCGGTGGCCGCGGTGCTGGAGCTGCCCGGCGAGGTAGAGCAGCGGCGCGGCGCCGTAGCCGCCCCCGACGAGCAGGCAGGTCGCGGGCTGGCGCGGTAGCGGGAAGCCCCGGCCGAGCGGGCCGACAACGTCGACGACGTCGTGCTTGCCCCGTCCGGCGAGGTAGGCGGTGCCCGGGCCGACGACGTCGAGGACGATGTCGATCGTGCCCGCCCACGGCCCGTGCTGGCTCACGCCGGTGATCGAGAAGGGCCGGCGCAGGATCGTCCCCGCGCCCTCGACGGCGAGGGAGACGAACTGGCCCGGTGCGGCGCGCGCGGCGATGTCAGGCGCGACGATCGTGAGCTGGTGGTAGGCGCCGATCTTGCGGTAGGCGAGGACCTCGCAGATCGAGCGCATCGGGCCGTCCTCACGCCCCCGGGTGTAGGGGGTGGGCTGGCCCCGGCCTGGGACGGTGCTCACGTCGTCTCCTCTGCCTCGTCCGCCACGGAGGCTAGCGGCTCACCGTGGTAGTCCTGCAGGCTGCGCACGCCGATCGTCGCGGCCTGCAGCGCCTCGATGCCCTGGATCGCCGCGATGATCCCCGACATCGTCGTGATCGACGGCACCCCGCCCGCGACCGCGGCCGTGCGGATGCGGTAGCCGTCGCTGCGCGGCCCGGCGCCCTCGGGGGTGTTGAGGATGAGGTCGACACCGCCGGCCTCGATGCGGTCGACGACGGTCTCGCCGTCGCCCTGTGGGGTGCCGTCGGCGTCGCTGACCTTGCTCAACACCTCGCAGGCCACCCCGGCGCGGGCGAGGACCTCGGCGGTGCCCTCGGTGGCGAGGATGGAGAAGCCGAGCTCGGCGAGGCGCTTGACGGGGAAGATCATCGCCCGCTTGTCGCGGTTGGCGATCGACACGAAGACCCTGCCGCGCTCGGGCAGGACCATCGTCCCGGTGCCGGCCTGGCTCTTGGCGAACGCGGCACCGAAGTCGGCGTCGATGCCCATGACCTCACCGGTGGAGCGCATCTCCGGGCCGAGCCTGGTGTCGGTGCCGGGGAAGCGGTTGAACGGCAAGACCGCCTCCTTGACCGCGACGTGGTCCCGGGGCGGGGCGGCGATCGCGTCGTCGGCGGGCAGCATGCCGACCGCGCGCAGATCGGCGAGGCGCGCCCCGGTCATCACCCGGGCGGCGACCTTCGCGAGCGGGACGCCGGTGGCCTTGGAGGTGAACGGCACGGTGCGCGAGGCGCGGGGGTTGGCCTCGATGCAGTAGAGCTCGCCGTCGCGCACGGCGAACTGGATGTTGATGAGCCCCCGGGTGCCGAGCGCGTCGGCGATCTTCTCCGTGGCCTCGGCGACCTCGGCGAGCTGGGCGCGCGAGAGGGTGTAGGGCGGCAGCACGCAGGCGGAGTCGCCGGAGTGCACCCCGGCCTCCTCGATGTGCTCGAGCACACCGCCGACGAAGAGCTCCTCGCCGTCGTAGACCGCGTCGACGTCGACCTCGATCGCGCCCTCGAGGAACTCGTCGACAAGGACCGCGCCCTGCCCGGCGTTGGCGTGGAGCCACGCGGCGAGCTGGGACTCGGAGTAGACGATGGCCATCGCCCGGCCGCCGAGGACGTAGCTCGGGCGCACGAGGCAGGGGAAGCCGATGCGCCGCGCGACGGTCAGCGCCGCCTCCGGGCTCGCAGCGACTTCCCCGGGGGCCTGGCGGATGCCGAGGGAGTCGAGCGCGGCGCCGAAGCGCCCGCGGTCCTCGGCGAGGTCGATGGCGTCGGGCGGGGTGCCCCAGATCGCCACGCCCGCCGCCTCGAGGTCGCGGGCGAGCTTGAGCGGGGTCTGCCCACCGAGCTGGACGAGGACGCCGACCTTGCTCGCGTCGCCACCGACCGCGGCGACCTCCGCGGCGTGGACGGCGAGGACGTGCTCGAGCGTCAGCGGCTCGAAGTAGAGCCTGTCGGCCGTGTCGTAGTCGGTCGAGACCGTCTCGGGGTTGCAGTTGACCATGACGGTCTCGTAGCCGGCCTCGGCGAGGGAGAAGACCGCGTGCACACAGCAGTAGTCGAATTCGACGCCCTGGCCGATGCGGTTGGGCCCGGCGCCGAGGATGATCGCCCGGGGCCGGTCGGAGGTCGCGACCTCGCTCTCGGTCTCATACGTCGAGTAGTGGTAGGGGGTGTAGGCGGGGAACTCCCCTGCGCAGGTGTCGACGGTCTTGAAGACCGGCGCGAGGGCGAAGGCCTGCCGCCGCTCGCGGACCTCCGCCTCGCTGCAGCCGATCACCCTCCCGAGCGCGGCATCGGAGAGGCCGACGCGCTTGGCGCGGCGCAGCAGGTCGCCGTCGACGTTCATGATCGTCTCACGCCCGGCGACCTCGCGGCGCACCTCGATGACCGCGAGCATCTCGTCGACGAACCACGGGTCGTAGCCCGACAGCGCCGCGACCCGGGCGGGGTCCCAGCCGCGGGTCAGGGCGGCGTCGACGTCGAGGACGCGGCCGGCGTGTGGCCGGGCGAGGCGCCCGGCGAGCGTCTCGTCGTCGAGGGCGTCGCCACCGGAGGGCTGGCCCGTCAGCCCCGTCGTGCCGTCCTCGAGGGAGCACAGGGCCTTGCCGAGCGACTCGGGGAAGGTCCGCCCGATCGCCATGACCTCGCCGACGGACTTCATGCGGCTCGTGAGCGTCGCGTCCACGCCGGGGAACTTCTCGAAGTTGAAACGCGGGATCTTCGTCACGACGTAGTCGATCGAGGGCTCGAACGCGGCCTTGGTCTCCCGGGTGATGTCGTTGGTGATTTCGTCGAGGCGGTAGCCCACGGCGAGCAGCGCAGCGATCTTCGCGATCGGGAAGCCGGTGGCCTTCGAGGCCAGCGCCGAGGAGCGCGAGACCCGCGGGTTCATCTCGACGACGACCTGCCGGCCGGTGGCGGGGTCGACGGCGAACTGGACGTTCGACCCGCCGGTGGCCACGCCGACCTTGCGCAGCACCGCGAAGGCGGCGTCGCGCATCTCCTGGTACTCGACATCGGAGAGCGTCATCGCCGGGGCGACGGTGATCGAGTCGCCGGTGTGCACGCCCATCGCGTCGACGTTCTCGATGGAGCAGATTACGACGCAGGAGTCGTTGACGTCGCGCATGACCTCGAGCTCGTACTCCTTCCAGCCGATGAGCGACTCGTCGAGCTGGACCTGACTGATGGGCGAGGCCGCGAGCCCCTCCTCGACGAGGCGCTCGAAGCTCTCGCGGTCCTCGACGAAGCCGCTTCCGGCCCCACCCAGGGTGTAGGAGGCGCGCACGAGGATCGGGAAGCCGACCTCCTCGGCGAAGGCCGCGGCGTCGGCGAAGCGCGTCACCGTCGTCGAGTGCGCGACCTCGAGGCCGATCTCGCCCATCGCCTCGACGAAGCGCTCGCGATCCTCGGCGAGGGCGATCGTCTCGATGCCCGCGCCGATGAGCTCGACGCCGAGCCGGTCGAGGTCGCCGCGCTCGGCGAGCTCGGTGGCGGTGTTGAGGCCGGTCTGCCCACCGAGGGTCGGCAGCAGCGCGAGGCCCGGTCCACCGCCGCGCAGCTCCTGCTCGGCGGCGAGGACCTTCGCGACGTAGTCGGCGGTGATGGGCTCGACGTAGGTCGCGTCGGCGAACTCCGGGTCGGTCATGATCGTCGCCGGGTTGGAGTTGATGAGGACGACGCGGTAGCCCTCGGCGCGCAGCGCCTTGCAGGCCTGCACGCCGGAGTAGTCGAACTCGCAGGCCTGCCCGATGACGATGGGGCCGGAGCCGATGAGGACGATGGTGTCGAGGTCGTCGCGGCGCGGCACTACCGGTCCTCCCCCGCCCGCGCGGCGGCGATGAGCGCGGCGAAGTCGTCGAAGAGGTATTGCGAATCGTGCGGGCCCGGCGCCGCCTCGGGGTGGTACTGGACACTGAACGCCGGCCGCTCGGCCAAGGCGATGCCGGCGTTCGTCCCGTCGTTGAGGTTGACGTGCGTGGCCTCGACCGCGCCGAGGCGGCCCTCGGGTCCCGGGAGGCTGTCGGCGTCGAGGGCGAACCCGTGATTGTGGCTTGCGATCTCGATCGTGCCCCGGGCGAGGTGGAGGATCGGCTGGTTGACGCCGTGGTGGCCGAACGGCAGCTTGTAGCTGCGCGCTCCGGCGGCGAGGCCGAGGAGCTGGTGGCCGAGGCAGATCCCGAAGGTCGGGACGCCGGCGGCGACGACGTCGCGGATCGCGCGGATCGGCCCGAGCACCGCGGCGGGGTCGCCGGGGCCGTTGGAGCAGAACAGCCCGTCGGGGCGGCGGGCGAGGACCTCCGCGGCGGGGGTCGTCGCCGGCACGACGGTGACGTCGCAGCCGTGGGCGGTGAGCAGGCGCAGCTGGTTGCGCTTGAGCCCGAAGTCGAGGCAGACCACGCGGTAGGGCTCGCCGCCACGGGACGGGGCCGCGGTCGCCGGCACGTCGTAGGGCTCGGTCGTGGTCACCGGGGTGGCGAGGTCCGAGCCGGTCATCTCCGGCTGCTCGCGCACCGCATCGAGGAGTGTCGCGGCATCGAGGGTCTCGCTCGAGACCGCTCCGCGCAGCGCGCCGCGGTCGCGGATGCGGCGGGTCAGCAGGCGGGTGTCGACCTCGGCGACGCCGACGACGCCGGAGGCCGCGAGGGTCTCGGGCAGCGTCGACGTCGCCCGGTGGTTCGACGCGATGCGGCTCGCGTCGCGCACGACGAAGGCGGTGGGATGCAGCCCGCCGGACTCGGCGTCGGGCGCGGCGATGCCGTAGTTGCCCTGGTGCACCGAGGTCATCACGACGATCTGGCGGGTGTAGGACGGGTCGGACAGGACCTCGTGGTAGCCGGTCATCGCGGTGTTGAAGACGACCTCGCCGAAGGCGGTGCCCTCCGCGCCGAAGGCCGTGCCCTCGAGGGTGGTGCCGTCTTCGAGCACGAGGAGCGCGCGACGTCTCATGCGCGCGCTCCCGCCGGCTCGCCGGCCTCGAGGGTCTCGCCGTCGCGGGTCGTGAAGCGCCCGCGCAGCACGGTGTGCAGGACCTGGCCGCGCAACTCGGCGCCGTCGAAGGGGTTGTTGCGGCTGCGGCTGGCGAGCGCGGCGGCGTCGACGCGCCAGCGTGCCTCGGGGTCGAAGAGCACGAGGTTGGCCGGGGCCCCCGGCGTGATCGGCCCACCATGGCCGGCGATCCCGCGGGTGCGCGCCGGGCCGGTGGAAAGCCGCTCGATGGCCTGCGGCAGGGTGAGCACGCCGGTGGCGACGAGCTCGGTGAGGGTGACGGCGAGGACGGTCTCGAGGCCGAGCATCCCGCAGGGCGCGTGCAGCCAGGCCTGCTCCTTGTGCTCGGGCGCGTGCGGGGCGTGGTCGGTGGCGATCGCGTCGATCGTGCCGTCGGCGAGGCCGGCGCGGACCGCGGCGACGTCGGCGTCGGTGCGCAGCGGCGGGTTGACCTTGAAGATCGCGTCGTAGCCCTCGCCACGGACGTCGGTGAGCGCGAAATGGTGGGGCGTCGCCTCGGCGGTGACCCGCACTCCGCGGGTCTTCGCCGCGCGCACGAGCTCGACGGTCCCGGCGGTCGAGACGTGCGGGACATGCAGCCGCGCGCCAAGACCCTCGGCGAGGATGAGGTCGCGGGCGACCATGATCTCCTCGGCCTCGTGCGGCCAGCCGGCGAGACCGAGGCGCGTGGCGACCTCGCCCTCGTTGAGCTGGGCGTCCTCGGTGAGCGTGGCCTCCTCGCTGTGGTTGCAGATGATCGCGTCCCAGGTCTTGGCGTAGGCCAGCGCCCGGCGCATGACCCGTGCCGACTGCACGGGGTGGCCGTCGTCGCTGAAGCAGTTCACCCCGATCGCCGCCATCGACCCGAGCTCGGCGAGCTCGGCGCCGGCGAGGTC
>SLNF01000155.1 GCA_007133145.1 Nitriliruptorales bacterium | reverse complement strand
GGGCGAGCGTCCGTTGGGCGACGAGCCGCCGCCAGGCAGCGACGTAGGCGCCGACGGCGCCGGCGCACAGCGCGGCCGCCGTCAAGGCGACCGCACCGAGCAGCGGCACCGCCGCAAGGCTGCCGAGCAGCCCGCCGAGCAGGGCGCCGACGACGGTTCTCCGGCGTGCGCAGGCGCGACGCCGCAGCTCGACGCGACTCGGGGTCGGCTCGCGGGGGGCGGCGTGGCGCTCGATGCTCGAGGATCCCGCGCAGCTCGTGCGCTCGAGGAGGGCGAGGCTGCCGTGGAAGCGCGACACCGAGGTCGACGGCGAGCCCTGACGACTCGCTCGCACGAGCCCGGGGAGCAGGATCGCTGCCCACAGGCCGAGGAGTACGACGACCACCGCAACGTCCATCGACGTGCACCGTACACGGTGAATCACAACGATGTGAGGAACTTCGACCGCCTCAGCGGGGCCCGGTCGGTCACCCCCACGGGCCACAGGCCGACGAGCGCTCAGCGCTGGTGGTCCCCGCCACGGAGCTGATCGACGGCGTGGGCGAGCACGCCCTCGACGGCGGCGAGGCTCTCGACCGCGCCCTTCGGCGAGCCCGGGAGGTTGAGCACGAGCGTGCGCCCGCGCACCCCGGCGACCGCGCGGGAGAGCATCGCCATCGGCGTGATCGCGAGGGAGGCCTGCCGCATCGCCTCGGCGAGGCCCGGCGCGAGTCGTTCGACGACGTCGCGCGTGGCCTCGGGGGTCTCGTCGCCGGGATGCAGCCCCGTCCCCCCGCTCGTGACGACGACGTCGGCCTCGGCGCAGGCGGCGACGATCGCCTCGGCGACCCCCGCCCGCCCGTCGGGCACGACGACGGGCTCGCCGACGGCGAAGCCGAGACCCCGCAGCCGCTCAGCGACCGCCGGGCCCGCCTCGTCGGCGTAGACCCCGGCCGCGGCGCGGTTGGAGACGGTGATGACCACGGCGCGCATCACGCCTCCTCCCGGCGCCAGTCGCCGCGGGCGCCGCCGGTCTTCTCCTCCAGGGCGACGCGCTCGACGACGACGCCGCGCTCGACGGCCTTGACCATGTCGTAGACGGTCAGCGCGGCGGTGCTCGCCGCGACGAGCGCCTCCATCTCGACGCCGGTGCGGTCGGCGGCCTCGGCCGTCGCCCGGATCGCGACGGCGCCGGCGTCGGCGGCGACCTCGACGGCGACCTCGACACCGGCGAGGGCGACGTGGTGGCACAGCGGGATGAGCTCCGAGGTGCGCTTGGCGGCCTGGATGCCCGCGAGGCGGGCCACCGCGAGGGCGTCGCCCTTGGGCAGGTCACCGTCGAGCAGGCGCCGCGCGGTGGCCGGGCTCATGCGCACCGCCGCGGTGGCCACGGCGCGGCGACGGGTCACCGGCTTGCCGCCGACGTCGACCATGCGCGCGTGCCCGGCCTCATCGAGGTGGGTGAGCTCCTCCTCGGCCATGCCTCCGCCTCCCTGCGCGGCATCCCGTTCGGGCCTCATGCCCGGTCGGTGAGGACGTGGACGGTGACGCTCTCGCCAGCGGCGACGTCGGCGCGGCCCTCGCCGATCTCGGCGAGGCCGTCGGCCTCGACGGCGCTGCGGAGGATGCCGCTGCCCTGCTCACCGGTGGAGACCGCGTGCCAGGCCTCAGCCACCCGACGCAGCCGCACGCGCACGAACTCGACGCGGTGGGGCGAGGAGCGCAGCGGCTCGTCGAGCACCGCGCTGACCCGCGGGCGGTTGAGGTCGCGGCGGCCCTGCAGGCGCCGGATCGCCGGGCGCACGAAGATCTCGAAGGACACCCAGGCGCTCACCGGGTTGCCGGGCAGGCCGAAGCACGGCACGTCGCCGACGAAGCCGAAGGCCTGCGGCATCCCCGGCTTCATGCCGACCTTGCGGAAGGCGACGTCGCCGAGCTCGGCGAGGACGGTGCGGACGTAGTCGTAGCGCCCCGCGCTGACGCCGCCGGAAGTCACGAGGAGGTCGGCGGTCGACAGCGCCCCCTCGAAGGCCTCCGCGAGCGCGCGGCGGTCGTCGCGCACGAACATCTGGCGGAACGAGAGCGCACCGGCCTCCCGGGCCGCGGCGGTGAGGGTGTAGGAGTTCGCGTCGCGGATCTGCCCCGGGCCGAGCGGCCGACCGGGCTCGACGAGCTCGTCGCCGGTCGAGATCACCGCGACGCGCGGCTGCGGGTGGGCGCGGACCTCGTCGTAGCCGGCCGCGGCAAGCATCCCGACGTCGGCGGCGCCGAGCAGCCGGCCGCGCTCGAGGATGACCTCGCCCGCGCGCACCGACTCGCCGGCGGGGCGCACGTTCGTCCCCTCCTCGACCGCCCGGCCGAGCACGACCTCGTCGCCGTCGACCTCCACACGCTCGATGGGGATCACCGCGTCGGCGGCCGGCGGGAGCGGGGCACCGGTCATGATGCCCATCGCCTCGCCCTCGGCGAGCGGTCGCGAGGCCGCCGCACCGGCGGCGACCTCCCCGACGATCGCGAGGCGGCTGCCCTCCTCCGCATCAGCCGCGCGGACCGCGAAGCCGTCCATCGCGGAGTTGCTGAAGCCGGGCACGTCCTCGCGCGCGGCGACGTCCTCGGCGAGCACGCAGCCGTGGGCCTCGAGGAGGGCAAGCTCGAGCGGCTCGAGCGGGGCGATGCGCCCGAGGACCTCCCGCCGCTGGGTCGTGAGGGGCACGAGCTCCTCCGGCGCGGCGTGGTCGTGGGCCACCGGCTACTCCCCGAGGCCGCCGACGAACTCGCGGAGGAAGCCGAGGAACTCCGGGCCGAGGTCCTCGCGCGCGGCCGCGAGCTCCACGGTCGCGCGCAGATAGTCCTGCTTGTTGCCGATGTCGTAGCGCACGCCCTCGAAGCGCACCGCGCGGATCGGCGCCTCGCGGGCCTGGGTCTTGAGCGCGTCGGTGAGCTGGATCTCCCCTCCCCGACCGGGCTTCGTCGCCGCGATGTGGGCGAAGATGTCGGGGGTGAGCACGTAGCGCCCGATGATCCCGAGGTTCGACGGGGCGTTGGCCTTGCCGGGCTTCTCGACCATGTCGCTGACCCGGTAGACGCCCTCGTGGTCGGGGTCGGGCTCGCCGGCGATGACCCCGTACTTGCTGAGGTCCTCGTCGGGGAACTCCATGACGGCGATGACGCTGCGGCCCGTCTGCTCGCAGAGCTCGACCATCTGCCGCAGCAGCCGCTCCTCGGTGCCGATGAGGTCGTCGCCGAGCAGGACGGCGAAGGGCTCGTCGCCGACGTGGCGGCGTGCGCAGCCCACGGCGTGCCCGAGCCCGAGCGGCTGACCCTGGCGCACGTAGTGCAGGTGCGCGAGCCGGCTCACGGCCTGCACCTCCGCGAGGAGGTCTTCCTTGCCGGCCGCGGCGAGCTGGCGCTCCATCTCCACTGCATGGTCGAAGTGGTCCTCGAGCGCGCGCTTGCCGCGCCCGGTCACGAGTAGGACGTCGTCGAGCTCGGCGGCGGCGGCCTCCTCGATGACGTACTGGATCGCCGGCTTGTCGACGAGGGGCAGCATCTCCTTGGGCTGGGCCTTCGTGGCCGGCAGGAAACGGGTCCCGAGTCCTGCCGCGGGGACGACCGCCTTGCGCGCTCGCACACTCCGTCCTTTCTCTCCGGCACGTCGCCGTGGGAGTCTAGAGGTCGACAGCGGGCACCGAGCGCCGCGTCCACGGAGGAGACGATGAGCGACGAGCGCAGCATCAGAGCGGAGAAGGCCTCCCTGCGCGACCGGGTCCTCGCCGGGCGCAGCGCGTTGGGGGACTCCCACCGGGCAAGGGCCTCGGAGACGATCAGAGCCCGCGTGGCCGCCCTCGAGTGCGTCGGTACCGCTCGCCGCATCGCGGCCTACGCGACCTTCGGCGACGAGGTCGACCTCGACGGGCTCATCGAGGGCCTCCTCGAGGCCGGCGTCGAGGTGTGCCTACCGTTCGTCGACGACGACGGGATCGGCCTCGCACGCGTGGACAGCCTCAAGGCCCTGGTGCAGGGCTACCGAGGCGTGCGCGAGCCGGCGCCGGAGGGACGTGAGCGCGTCGACCCCGCCTCGCTCGACGTCGCGCTCGTGCCCGGCGTGGCCTTCGACCGCCGCGGAGGGCGTCTCGGCTACGGGGGCGGCCACCTCGACCGCCTCCTCGCGCTGCTCGGCGAGGACGTCGCCGTCGTCGGTATCGCCTACGCCGACCAGATCGTCGACGCGGTCCCCCGCGAGCCCCACGACGTCACCGTCGACACGCTCATCACCGAGGACGACACCCTGAGTGTGCAACGCTGAGGTTTGCCGCGGGGCCGAGGCGGCGCATACTGGGCGGGGTAGCGCTGGCCGTGCGGGGCCGGCGCCCGGACGCGGGAGGCGTGATGCCGACGTACGAGTACGCGTGTCGCCAGTGCGGTGAGCACCTCGAGGTCGTCCAGTCGTTCCGCGACGACCCGCTCGACACCTGCGGGGTCTGCGGGGGGACGCTGCGCAAGGTGTTCAGCGCCGCGGGCATCATCTTCAAGGGCTCCGGCTACTACGTGACCGACACGCGGTCGGCGCAGCACTCCGCCTCCGCACCATCGTCGAACGGCAAGAAGGACGACGCCGCGGCTTCGTCCGGCGGTTCGGGCGACGCGGCCGGCTCGTCGGGCTCCTCCGGCGACAACGGCGCGGCCCCGAGCGCAAAGAGCGAGGGCCCTGCGGCGAAGTCGGCCTGAGCCGAGCGCTCCTCCACAGGCTGCGCACACGGGTCCTGCTGCGCTGACCCGGCGGCGACGAGCATGGCCCCATGCCCTCGCCCCGCGCACCGCGACGCTGGCTCACCGCCCGTCCCATCGCGCTGCCACGACCGCTCGACGGTCTCGCCGAGCGCTGGGCGGCGCTGCCACCCCGGGCGCGCACCGTCGCCGCCGGCCTCGTCATCGCGATCGTCGTCGTCGCCGGCGAGGCCCGCGTGCTCTCCGCCGAGCGCGCCTGGGGCGGACCGGCAGTCGAGGCGCTCGTGGCACGCACCGACCTGCCCGCCGGCGCCGCGCCCGAGGTCGACGTCGTGCGGATCCCACCCTCGCTCGCCCCGCCGGGGGCCGTCGGGGAGGTCGACGCCGACGCGCGGCTCGCGGTGCCGCTCCCGCAGGGCGGCGTGCTGACGGCCACCCATCTCGATGCCCGGGGCCCCGGCGCGACCCTCGACCCCGAGGTGCGCGCGGTGCCGATCCCCGTCGAGGCCGGCTGGGGCGTCATCGCGGGATCCTGGGTCGACGTCTGGGTCCTCGGCGTCGGCGACGAGCCCGCCCAGCGGGTCGCGAGCGGCGCCGCGGTGCTCGCCCTCGACGTCGACGACGCCGGGCGGGCCACCGCGCTCGTGGCGATCGACGACGACGCCGTCGCGGCGACGACGACAGGGCTCGCGCTCGGCCGGGTCGTCCTCGCCCACTCCCCCACGCCGGCGGACTGAGGGGGCAACGCGAGCGGGGCGCGGCGTGCGACCCTGCGGCGCCGGACGGTCGCGGGGAGCGGGGGCCCCGACCCGGGGGGCTGGCCGCTAGCTACCGGAGAGCGTGAGCCCGTCGACGAGGAGGGTCTGCCCGCCCATGCCGCCGGCGACCGGCACGAAGCGCAGGTCGGCGCCCACCCCGACGATGCCGGCGAGCAGGTCGGGGATCGTCCCGGCGATCGTCGCCTCGCGCACCGGCTCGGCGAAGGCGCCGTCGCGGAGCATGAGCCCGCTCGCCCCGACGCTGAGCTGGCCCGAGGCGGGGTCGGCCCCCGAGTGCAGGCCCATGACCTGCTGGCAGTAGAAGGCCTCGCCGGCCTCGGCGAGCAGCGCCTCGGCGCCGGCCGTCCCCGGCTCGAGGTAGCCGTTGCTCGGCCCCACCGACGGCGGGCCCTGATGGCCCCGGCGCACAGCGTTGCCGGTGCTCACCGTGCCCTCCCGGGCGGCGCTGCGGCTGTCGTGGAGGAAGCCGGCGAGCACGCCGCCCTCGAGCAGCACGGTGCGCCCGGTGGGCACGCCCTCGCCATCGCGCGGAGCGCTCGAGGGGCC
>SLNF01000279.1 GCA_007133145.1 Nitriliruptorales bacterium | reverse complement strand
CTCGTCGTCGAGGCCGGGCTCGAGGGCCCGGTTGACGATGATCGGCCCGACGGTGACCCCCAGGTCGCGCAGCGCCTCGGCGCTGTCGACGGTCTCCTCCACCGGCATCTCCTCGAGGAGGGTGACGAGCTGGAGGTGGGTGCGCGCGCCGTCGAGGAGCATGTCGACGAGCGATTGCGCCTGCCCGCGGATCGGTCCGACGTTGACGAGCTCGGTCGTGGCATCGGGTGCCCGCAGGAAGTTCACGATCCGCCCCGTCGGCGGTGCGTCGACGACGATGAGATCGTAGGCGAAGCGCCCGTCGGGCTCCCGCCGGCGCTCGAGCTCCTTGACCTTTCCGATGAGCAGGACGTCCTTGATGCCGGGCGCGGCGGTCGTGGCGAACTCCACCGCGGTCGAGCCGACGACGAGCTTGGAGATCCGCCGCGCGCCGTAGAACATGTCGAGGTACTCCGACAGCGAGGCCTCGGGGTCCACCGACATCCCGAAGAGGTCGGGGCGGATCTCACGCTCCTCGAAGCCCCACGGCTCGGTGCCGAAGACCCGCGCCATCGTCTGGCGGCCCTCGACCTCGACGAGGCAGGTGCGCCGTCCGCTGCGCACGCCGGCGAGCGCGAGTGCCGCGGCGACGGTGGACTTGCCGACCCCGCCCTTGCCGGTGACGAAGAGCACGCGAGGGTCGAGTAGCTCGCGGGTCTCCAACGACGGCCTCCTCGGGCGTGTGCGCTCGTGAGGTGTACCCGCTCGCCGGCAGCCCCACCCCCGGCGGTGCCCGGGTACGATGCCGCGCCTACACTCTGCTCCATGTCCCCCCTCCCGGCCCGCACCCCACCGCGTCCGAGCGCGCCGCCGCGGCCGCCCGCGAGCCCGTGGGCGCGCGCCGACGGCGGCCAGGCACGGCGCGCACGACGGGTCGCCGCCCTCGGGGCCGTGCTCGCCGGGGTGGTGCTCCTCGCGTGGTCCGGCGTGGCCGGCGCCCAGGCCGGCGCGACCGTCGAGGTCGTCCAGGTCGACGGGCCGCTCGACAGCCGCATCGTCGCCCACATCGACACGGCCCTCGAGCGCGCCGTCGAGCGGGGCAGTGAGGTCGTCGTGCTCGAACTCGACACCGAGGGGGGGCTCCGGCGCGACGGCGTCGACCTCGCCGAGCGCATCGACGCGAGCCCGGTGCCGGTCGCGGTGTGGGTCGGCCCGCCGGGCGCGCGCGCCGGCGGTGCCGGAGCCCTCGTCGCCCACGCCGGGCACGTGCTCGCGACGTCCCCGGCGAGCGTCCTCGGCCCCGCGTCCCCGCTCGATCTCGCCGGGGAGTCCGACGGCGGGGAGGGCGCCCTCCTCGCACGCTACGCCGGGGACCGCGGCCTCGACACCGAGCTTGCCGGCTCGCTCGCCGAGGGCCGAGCCGTCGTCACCGTCCCCGACGGCGGGGAGGTCGCCTTCGACCCCGACGCGCTGCCGCACAACGCCGACGACGAGCCCCTCGTCCTCGGCGTCGACGAGGTCGCCGACGCCGGCGCAGCCGACTTCGCCGCCTCGGAGCTGCCCGACGTGCTCTTCGCCCTCGACGGTCGCGAGGTCAGCGTCGCCGACGGTGCGGGCGGCCGTGAGACGCGCGTCCTCGACCTCGACCCCGTCACCGCGCAGGTGCGCTTCGACAACCTGGGGTTGCTCGACCAGGTGCTCCACGCGATGGGCGACCCGACCCTCGCCTACGTGCTGCTCATCGGCGGGGCGCTCGCCGTGGCCTTCGAGCTCTTCCAGCCCGGCTTCGGCGTCGCCGGGGTCGCCGGTGCCCTCGTGCTCGCCGCCGGCCTCTACGGGGTGTGGGTCCTGCCGGTGGCGTGGTGGGCCCTGCTCCTGCTCGCCGCCGGGCTTGCGCTGCTCGCCGTCGACCTCGCGATCGCCGGGCTCGGCGTGCCGAGCCTCGCCGGCGCCGTCGGTGTCGGCGTCGGCAGCTGGTGGCTCTTCGACGGCCCTCCGCCGCTGCAGGCCTCGCCGTGGGCCCTCGGGGTCGGCGTCCTCGCGACGGTGCTCTTCTTCGTCGTGCTCATGACCGTCGTCCTGCGCACCCAGGGCGAGCAGGAGATGGCGGGGGCCGAGGCCGTCGTCGGCTCGACCGGCGTGGTGCGCTCGATGCTCAACCCCTCGGGGCACGTCTTCGTCGACGGCGCGCTCTGGCGCGCGCACGCACCCGAGGGCGCCGGCAAGGTCAAGACCGGCACGCAGGTCCGGGTCACCGGCGTCGACCACGAGGCGACGAGCCTCGCCGTCGAGCTCGTCGAGGAGCCGAGCCGGACGGCGACCCCCTGACCGCCGCCGGTGCGTCCGGCCCGCGGCCCCACCCGCGCGCCGTGCGCCGAGGGCGGTCGAGCGCCGCAGCGGACACCCCGGGCCCGCCGCGGGGACCCGTCGCCGCACGGACGCGTTCCCACCCTTTTGCGCGGGCTCGATGAGTCGTACACTCCAGGAGCTTCGTCATCAAGGGGAGCGAGCGTTGTCGCAGCGGCCCACAACCCACCTGTCACCCTCACCTCGGCCACCGCGCGAGTGGCAGCAGCACGGCAGCTGCCGCGACGCCGACGCCGACCTCTTCTTCCCGCCGTTCGAGGTCGAGTCGACCGGCGCGCGTCACGCCCGCGAGGCGGAGGCCAAGGCCGTGTGCGCCGGCTGCCCCGTCCTCGAGGAGTGCCGCGCGTGGGTGCTCGCCGTCGACGAGCCTCACGGCATCTGGGGTGGCCTCACCGAGAGCGAGCGCCGCGAGCTGCTCTACGGCCGCCGGGCCTCCTAGCTCCCAGCGGGCCTGACGGCGACACGGTGTAGATTGCCCGTCACCCCGGCGACAGGGAGGGCGATGACGACCCCAGAGCAGCGGCTGGCCCGACTCGGCATCGAGCTCCCCGAGGGGCCCGCCCCCGCCGCGGCCTACGTGCCCTTCATCCAGTCCGGTACGCTCGTGTTCACCGCCGGGCAGCTCGCCACCGACGACGGCGAGCTCGTCGTCACCGGGCGGCTCGGCGAGGACCTCGACGTCGACGACGGCGTCGTCGCCGCGCGGCGCTGCGCGATCAACATCCTCGCCCAGCTCAAGACCGCCCTCGGCGACCTCGGACGCGTGCGTCGCGTCGTGAAGGTCACCGTCTACGTCGCCTCGACCCCGGATTTCACCCGCCAGCACCTCGTCGCCAACGGCGTGAGCGAGCTCATCGGCGAGGTGCTCGGCGACGCCGGCCGCCACGCGCGTTCGGCGCTGGGCGTGACCTCGCTGCCACTCGGCTCGCCCGTCGAGGCCGAGGCCGTCGTGAAGATCGACGAGTGAGGCGGCTCAGCGCTCCGTCTCCACGCCGGTCAGCAGGCGCTCGAGGGCCGCAGCCGTCCCGTGGCGGCCGAGCGCGACGACCTCGTCGCCGGCGCGCAGGACGGTCTCCCCGCTCGGGACGATGAGGTCGCCCTCGCGCTGGACGCTCGTGAGCACCGTGCCCTCCGGCCAGTCGACGTCGGCGACCCGCCGTCCGGCGGCGGGCGCCTGCTCGGCGACGACCGACTCGATGAACCTCGCGCCGCCGAGGTCGCGCAGCCGCTGGGCCGCCTCCTGACGCTGACTCGCGAGCGAGCGCGACATCGCCCGCTGGTAGGCGGTGAGCACGTCACCGCGTCGGACGAGCCCGACGAGCCGCTCGGGGTCGTCGGGGTCGACGACGGGCAGCCGGCCCACGTCGAGGGCGGCCATGCGCTGCACCGCCCGGTAGACGGGATCCTCGGGCACGACGGTCAGCGGCGAGGTCGTGCAGATCTCCGCGGCGGTGAGCCCCCGGGTGCGTGCCTCCATCGAGGCGAGGTCGCCGGTCTCGCCGGGGTCCTCGAGCGTGGCGACGTCGCTGAGGGTGACGATGCCGACGAGGCGCAGCCCGCCATCGTCGGTCGGGGTCACGACCGGCGCGCCGTGGTGGCGGGTGCGACGGAACCACTCCCGCAGCTCAGGCACGCTCATGTCGGCGGGCACGACGGCGGGGTCGGCGGTCATGACCTCGCGCACGTCGACGATCTGGAGCACGTCGACGTCCTCCGTCGCGCGGTAGGAGATCCCCCGACGCTCGAGCGGCTCGGTGTAGAGCGTCGACGGGTGCACCCGGTCGGCGAGGACGGTCGCGACGCTCGTCGCGAGCATGAGGGGGACGACCATGTCGTAGCTGCCAGTGAGCTCGAAGACGAGGATGACCCCCGTCAGCGGCGCCCGGCTCGCTGCGGCGACGACCGCAGCCGTGCCGGCGAGGGCCAGCGCGCCGGGATTGATGCCGGCATCGGGCAGGACCGCGGTCACCGCGTGGCCGAAGGCGCCGCCGAGCGCGGCGCCGAGGAAGAGCAGCGGTCCGAAGGAGCCCGTCGCATTGCGCGAGCCGACCGAGGCCACCGTCGCGACGAGCTTCGCGACGAGCAGGAGCACGAGCACACCAGGCGCGAAGCCGCCGCGCAGCATCTCGAGGATCGGCTCGCCCACGACGCCGGGCAGGGCAGGGAGGTCATCGCCGGTGCCGAGGACCTCCGGCGCGACGACCGCGACGAGCCCGACGACGAGCCCCCCCGCGGCCGTGCGCAGCGGCAGCGGCCAGTTGAGCCGGTCACCGAGCTGCTCGGCCAGGCGGATCGCCTGGATGAAGCCGAGGCCGACGGCGACCGCGGCGAGACCGAGCATCGCGTAGAGCGCGAGCTCCCACGGCGCGCCGAGGCTGTAGGAGGGAGCGACGAAGATGAGCCCCTCGCCGACGAGTTGGCGTGCGGTCACCGAGGCGACGACCGCGGAGATGATGACCGTCTGGAGATGGCGCAGCGCGAAGCCGCCGATGATGACCTCGAGCGCGAAGAGCATCCCGCCGATCGGCGCGTTGAACGATGCCGCAATGCCCCCCGCCGCGCCGGCGGCGATGAGCGAGCGCACCCGGTCCTCGGGCAGGTCGGCGAGCCGACCGAGCAGCGAGGCGGCGGCGGCGCCGATCTGGACGATCGGACCCTCCCGGCCTCCGGAGTTGCCGGTGCCCAGGGCCAGGCTCGACGCGACGAGCTTGCCGAGCACGACCCGTCCCCGCATGCGCCCGCCACGCAGCGACAGGGCCTCCATCACCGCGCTGATGCCCGAGCCGCGGGCCTCCGGGACCAGCCGCCACAGCAGCAGCCCCGCGAGGAGCCCGCCGACCGCGGGGACGACGAGCACCGACCAGGTCGGCGGGGCGCTGCCGTAGGCCACCAGCTGGACGAGGGCGATGAGCTCGATGAGGGCCACGGCGAGCAGCCCGGTCGCGAGGCCGACGATCGCGGCGAGCAGGCTGAGCAGCGCCCCGGGGCCGCGCACGATCTCCGAGAGGCCGCCTCCGAGGCCGCGCAGCACGTCGCGCGCGCGGGTCCGCACCATCGCCATCCTCATCGCCCGGGCAGGCTAGCGGGGTCGTGGCGAGGACGGCCTGGCCGGCCGACGGGGATCGGCGGGCAGGCAGGGTTGCCGCGTCCTCCGGTGGGCAACGCTGCACGGCGATGGCCGGGCACCCCGACGACGACGTCGCACGCGAGGGTCCCACCTGGGTGCGCCATGCGCGGCGCGACGTCCCCCCGGCCTGGCAGCGACGCTGGGAACGCGCACGACGCTCGGTGCTGCTGCTCGGCGGCGCCCTCGTGCTCCTCGCGCTCGGCCCTGCGCTCGCCGCCGGCGACCCCCTCGTCCTGCGCGCCGCGCTCTCGGTCGGGTGGGTCGGGCTCGCGCTCATGCTCCTCTCCCTGTGGCAGCCGGCCCGCTACCGGGTGCACGCGGCCTGGCTCGTCGACGTGCGTCCACCGATGGACGACGACGGCGCCTACCCCGCGTCGCTGCACGCCGCCTGCGGATGCGGCTGGCGTGGCCCCGATCGGGCGGACCTCGAGGCGGCGGTCGCCGACGCGGGTGCGCACGCCCACGTCGTCGATCCCGACGTCGAGCGCCCCCTGGGTTGACGGGGGCCCGCGAGGTGGACGGCGCCCGCCAGGCCGATGCCGTCCGCGGGGTTGCTGCCGCCCGCCGGGCCCGCGCGCGGCCGTGGGGCTGGCGGG
>SLNF01000241.1 GCA_007133145.1 Nitriliruptorales bacterium | reverse complement strand
GGGGGGCGCTGATGACCGCTGGGGCAGGATCCCGCTCGCGGCTGCTCGCCCCTGCCGAGCTCGCCCGCCTCGCCGCCGCGGTCCCCGCCGGCGGCGGCAGACCGACACTGGCCTCCCACGCCCCCTTCGACGGCCGGATCGTCGGCGAGGTCCCCGCCTGCACGGCAGGCGACGTCGCCGACGCCGCCGCGCGGGCGCGGCGGGCTCAGGCACGCTGGTCGGCCACGCCCGTGGCCGATCGGGTGCGCGTCGCCGAGCGCTACCACGAGCTCGTCCTCGCCCGCCAGGCCGACCTCCTCGACCTCGTCCAGCTCGAGACCGGCAAGGACCGCCGCAGCGCCTTCGAGGAGGTCGCCGACCTCGCCTCGACCGCGCGCTACTACGCCAGCGTGGCCGCCGAGGAGCTCGCCCCCTCCCGCCGCCAGGGCGCGGTCCCGGGGCTGACCGCGACGAGCGTGCACCGCCACCCCGTCGGCCTCGCCGGGATCATCAGCCCGTTCAACTACCCGCTGACCCTCGCGGTGAGCGACGCCCTACCCGCGTTGCTCGCCGGCAACGGCGTCCTGCTCAAGCCCGACCCGCAGACCCCATTCACCGCGCTGGCCGCCGCCGGGCTGCTGGCCGCCGCGGGGCTGCCGCGCGGGCTGCTCACCGTACTCACCGGCGAGCCCGACGTCGTCGGACCGGCCCTCGTCGAGGCCGTCGACCACGTGACCTTCACCGGCTCGACGGCGACGGGTCGCCGTGTCGCCGAGCACTGCGCGCGTCGGCTCATCGGCTTCTCCGGCGAGCTCGGCGGCAAGAACCCCCTCATCGTCCTCGCCGACGCCGACCTCGCCGCCGCCGCCGCCGGCGCTGTCCGGGCGGCGTTCACGAACACCGGGCAGCTCTGCATCGCCGTCGAGCGGCTCTACGTCGAGGAGGCGGTCGCCGAGGCGTTCCTGTCCCGCTTCGTCGAGCGGGTCGAGGCCCTGCGCCTCGGGGTCGGCTTCGACTGGGGCCTCGACGTCGGCTCGCTGTCGCGCCGAGCCCAGCTCGAGGCCGTCACCGCCCACGTCGACGACGCGGTGTCCCGGGGCGCCCGCGTGCTCACCGGCGGCCGCCCCCGCCCCGACCTCGGCCCGCTGTGCTACGAGCCGACGGTCCTCGAGGGCGTCACCGAGGGGATGGCGGTCGCCAGCGAGGAGACCTTCGGGCCGGTCGTGACCGTCGAGCGGGTCGCCGACGCCGAGGAGGCGCTCGCCCGGGCCAACGCCTCGCCCTACGGCCTCAACGCGAGTCTGTGGACCTCGCCGGCGCGGGGACGGCGGCTCGCCACGCGCATCGAGGCCGGCAGCGTCAACGTCAACGACGGCTACGTCGCCGCCTGGAGCTCGATCGACGCGCCGATGGGCGGGATGAAGGACTCCGGTCTCGGGCGGCGCCACGGCCGGGAGGGGCTGCGCCGCTACACCGAGCCCCAGACCGTCGCCGTGCAGCGCCTCGTGCGGATCGCCCCGCCGCCAAGGCTCGCGCCGGAGCGCTACCCGGCGCTGCTCACCCGGACGCTGCGGCTGCTCGAGCGGCTGCCGCTCGTGCGCTAGTGGCCGACGCGAGCCGCCCCGGGGCGCCCGGCCGCGCGGCGCGCCACACCGTGCGCGTCGCCCTGGGGGTCTTCATGCTCGTCGCCGGCGTCGGGCACTTCACCGCGACCGAGGCCTTCCTCGCCCAGACCCCGCCGTGGCTGCCTGCCCGTGAGCTCGTCGTCTACGCCAGCGGCGTCATCGAGGTCGCCCTCGGCCTCGCGCTGCTCGCGTGGCGGCGCCGGCGTCGGGAGGTCGGCTGGACGCTCGCGGCCTTCTACGTCGTGATCTTCCCCGGCAACGTCTCGCAGCTGCTGACCGGCACCGACGCCTTCGGCCTCGACAGCGACCTCGCCCGTGCGGTGCGGCTGCTGTTCCAGCCGGTCCTCATCGCCCTCGCGTTGTGGAGCACCGGTGCGTGGCCGCGGCGGGCGACCGCGGCCGGCGGTGCGCGGGGTGCCGCGGGCGAGCGCTGAGCGCTGCGGCGACCCCGTCCTACACTCGGGCCATGACGACCTCGACCGTGCCGACGAGCATCGACGACCCCGTCAACGCCGCGATCCTCAGCGTCTCCGAGGACCGCGTGCAGGGCTTCCACCGCCAGCCCCTCGAGGTCGTCGCCGAGGAGTCCGGTGTCGACGTCGCCACGGTCATCGAGCGGATCGCGGCGATGCTCGAGGCCGGCACGATCCGGCGGGTGCGCCAGACGCTGCTGTCGACGAGCCTCGCGCCGGGCGCGCTCGTGGCCTGGCGGGTGCCGCCCGAGCGCCACGACGAGGCCTTCGACTGGATGTTCGGCGAGGACCCCTTCACCGGGCACGTCGTGACCCGCAGCACCGACCGCGAGACCCCCGGCAGCGACTTCCGGCTCTGGACGACGCTGAAGGTGCCGCGTCCGTTCTCCCTCGAGGCCCACGCGCGCTACCTCGCCGGGCGCACCGGCGCGACGGCGTACAAGCTCCTGCCGGCCAAGCGGCTCTTCGCCCTCGGGGTCGGCCACGTGCGCCGGCGCACCGTCGAGCCGGGCGAGCGCACGCCCGAGCCGGGCCGGGTCCTCGACACCGAGGTCGTCGACCTCACCGACCGCGAGTGGCGGGTGCTGACCGCCCTCAAGCGGGAGTTCGCCCCGGCTGAGCTCAGCACGGAGCTCTGGGCGCCCCGGGCCGCCGAGGCCGGCGAGACCCTCGAGGGCTTCTGCGAGGTCGCCGACGACCTCGCCCGCCGCGACATCGTCGGGCGCTTCTCGACGTTCCTCGAGCACGCCAAGCGGCTCGCCGACGGCTCGCGCGTGACGCGCTACAACGCGCTCTTCCACTGGCGCGTGCCACGCGGCGCCGAGCTCGAGGCCGGCAAGGAGGTCGGCCGGCACCACTGCATGACCCACGCCTACTGGCGCGAGGGAGGCCCGGAGTTCGCCGACGTCAACGTCATGGGGGTGGCCCACGGCACCGAGAAGGACCGCGTGCTCGCGCACAAGGCCGCGATCGACGCGCACCTCGCCGAGGCCGGCATCGACGTCGAGTACACGAACGTCTTCTGGGGCGGGCGCAGCGAGATCAAGCCCAGCGAGGTCAGCCCCTACGCCTACCGCGACTGGTGCGTCGCGCAGGGCCTCGACCCCGAGGCGATGACGGGCTAGCGCGTGGCGACGGCGCTGCGACGGCTCCGCCTGCTCTCCCTGCCGCTCGGCACGGCGGCCTTCGGCGCGTGGGCACGACTCGCGGCCCTCGCCGGGGCCGACGCCGACGAGGTCCGCGCCGAACTCCGCCAACGCAACGCCGAGCGCACCCGCGCGACGCTCGGGGAGCTCAAGGGCGGGGCGCTCAAGGCCGGCCAGCTCCTGTCGACCGTCGACGCGCTCCTGCCCCAGGACCCCGAGGCGAGCTGGAGCGCCGCGCTCGGCGAGCTCCAGGAGGTCGGCGTGCCCATCGCCTTCCGCGAGCTCGCCCCCGTGCTCTTCGCCGAGCTCGGCACGAGCTGGCGTCGCGACCTCGTCGCCCTCGACCCCACGCCGGTGGCCGCGGCCTCGCTCGGTCAGGTCCACCGCGGCCGGTGGCGCGACGGACGCGAGGTCGCGGTGAAGATCCAGTACCCCGGCGTGGCCGAGGCCGTGGCGAGTGATGTCGGCACCGTCGCGGCGATGTCGCGCCTCGCCGCGCGCATCGCCCCCTCCCTCGCCCTGCCGCCGCTCGTCGACGAGCTGCGCACGCGCCTGGCCGAGGAGCTCGACTACACCCGCGAGGCGGCGGTGCAGACCCGCTTCGTCGAGGGCTTCGCCGACGACCCCGGCGTCGTCGTGCCCGAGGTCGTCGCCGCGAGCCGACGCGTGCTCGTGAGCACGTGGCTCGGCGGCACCCCGATCGCCTCACTCGCGAGCGCGCCGCCCGCGCAGCGCGACGCCGCCGCGCGCGCCTACCAGCGCTTCCTCGTCGCCGGCCCTGCGTACGCCGGCTGGCTGCACACCGACCCGCATCCCGGCAACTTCCGCGTGCTCGACGACGGCGCGCTGGGGGTCATGGACTTCGGCTCGGCGCTCGCGATGCCCGACGGCATGCCGCCGTCGTTCGGCCGCCTGCTCGCCGCGCTCATCGCCGACTCCCCCGACGAGGTCGGCGCGGCGTTGGAGGACGCGGGCTTCGTCGAGCCGGGCTCGGCCGTCGAGGTCGACAAGCTCCTCGACTACATGCGCCCGTTCACCGAGCCGGCCGCCGCGACGGAGTTCACGTTCACCCGCTCGTGGCTGCGCGGTCAGTTCGGGCGGGTCAACGACCCGCGCAACCCCGACTTCGGCGTCGCGTTACAGCTGCGGATGCCCGCCGAGCACCTCTTCACCCACCGCGTGTGGCTCGGCATGGTCGGGGTGCTCTGCCACCTCGAGGCCACGGTGCCGGTCGCGGAGGTGCTCGAGCGTTGGCTGCCCGGCTTCCACCGGCCCGTCGAACCCGTCCCGACGGGCGGCTGAGCAGGCCACGTGCACGGGCCCCACGCCGGGGTGGCCCGGCGCCGGCAGCCATCGCCGCACGGACGGCGCGGGACCTTCGGCCCCCCGCCGGTGACCGATCCCCCCGTGACCGTCGCCGCCGCCGACCGCGAGGCTGGTTCGTCGACCGGCCCGGCGACGGCACCGGCACGAGGTGCCCGAGGCGGGCACCCGACGCGGGGAGCGTGCGCGATGGGCCATGCGAGCACCGCGGTCTCGGCTGCCGGCGAGAGCGCAGCCGCCGCAGCGAGCTACGCCGCACTGCAGCGCCGGCTCGACCGCATGCCGACCGGCGCGCCCGACGCCGCCTCCCTCCGGCGCATCCTTCGGTTGCTCTTCAGCCCCGAGGAGGCCGAGCTCGCCGCGCAGCTCCCCTCGCTCGTGTCGGTACGGGCGCTGGCCCGGCGAATGGACCGCGACCGCGACGAGCTCGACGCGATGCTCACGAGCATGGCCGCGCGCGGCCTCGTGCTCGACCTCGAGCACCGCGGCCAGCGCTGGGTCGCCCTCGCCCCGGTCGTCATCGGCTTCTTCGAGTTCACGTTCATGCGCGTGCGCCACGACGCGCCGATGACCGAGCTCGCCGCGCTCTTCCACGAGTACCTCTTCGACGATCCCGAGCACCGCTTCGCCGAGGCGGTCTTCGCCGGCAGCGTCCAACTCGGCCGGTCGCTCGTGCGCGAGGAGGCCCTGCCCCAGCAGGCCCGCACCGAGGTCCTCGACTACGAGCGCGCGACCGCCGTCGTGGCCGGGGCGACGAGCGTCGCGGTCTCGCGCTGCCCATGCCGCTACCACGCCGACCTGCTCGGCCTGGCCTGCGACGCCCCGCAGCGCACCTGCCTGACCCTCGGCAGCGCCGCCGAGGCGCTCGTGCGGGCCGACCTCGCCGAGGCGATCAGCCCTGAGGAGGGGCTCGAGATCCTCGCCGAGGCGAAGGCCGCCGGGCTGGCCCAGACGGCCGACAACGTCCAGCGCGAGGTCTCCTATCTCTGCAACTGCTGCGGCTGCTGCTGCGGGATGCTCCAGTCGATCCGCAACGCCGGCATCGACGGCGCGGTCGTGCCGTCGAACTGGATCGCCGGCGGCGACCTCACTGCATGCCGCGGCTGCCGCAGCGGCTGCGTCGACGCCTGCCCGACCGCGGCGATCACCCGCGTCGACCACGACGGGCGGGGCCGCCGACGCTACTGGGCCGAGATCGAGGCGAGCCGCTGCATCGGCTGCGGGGTCTGCGTCGAGGCCTGCGACCACGGGGTGCGCACGATGCTCCCGCGCGAGGAACGGCCGTACACCCCCGAGACCGGCCTCGAGCGAATGATCGCCATGGCCGTCGAGCGTGGCAAGCTCGGCGACCTCCTCGTCGACACCCTGCCCGGGGCGGGTCCCCGGGCGGTCGCGCGGCTGCTCGCCCACCTCGAGCGCGCCCCCCGGGCCACCGCCGACCGCGCCGTCGGCCCGCTGCGCTCGGTGTTCCTGCGGGGACTCCTCGCCACGGTGCGGCTCGGCGCACGGGCAGGCGGCTCCTGAGCCCCGCCGCCG
>SLNF01000314.1 GCA_007133145.1 Nitriliruptorales bacterium | reverse complement strand
GCCGCGCTGCGCCGCGCCGGCCGCAAGCCTGCGGCGCGCCTCCCCGACGCGATGATCGCCGCGGGGGCGATCGCCAACGCGCTGCCCCTCTCCACGAGCGGCCCCGCCGACTGCGCGGCCATCACGCAGCTCCCGTCATCGAGGTCCCGCACCCCGCCGAGTGAGGCGCGTGCCGACCGGGCGGTGCCCCACCTCCTCGGAGGGCAGCCGCCCCTAAGCGGAGCCGATCGCCGGCTCCGCACGCGATGCGCAGCTCTCCGCGCTCGAGGTCCGACAGCGGCCCGATGCGCGACGCCGTACCCCCGCGGACGGTGCGACCCGCTGGCTCGCCACCGCAGGCGACGCGGCGGCCGGGGGCTTGCCGGCCCCACCGGCAGGCGGCATCCTCAGCAGCGCACGAGCACCGACCCGAGGAGAACTCACGTTGCGTGACATCGCTCACGCGCGTGGGACGGCCTCCACCGGGCAGGGGCAACGTCCCCCCTCGCCCACCGCTGGTGGCGGATGCGCCACCACCACCTCGACCGCATCGCCCGGTCGACCACGCGCGGCGATCGTCCGCTCCACGTACGTCCTGGCCCGATCGGTGCGTGCCGCCAACGGCCCGGCGCCTGCCTGTGTGGTCCCTGGCTGGTCCGTCCCGCTACGCGAGGAGTAGCGGGTTCGTTCGTCGTGGGAGTAGCGTTGATCGCCGGCGCGTACCCCCTAGAGGTTGTCGGGGGTGGTCGCGGGGATCGGCCTCTCATCGGTCGCGCGCATGCACGCTGGACTCACCTGCAAGAGGCAGTCCGATCTGCGGGTCGCCGGGGCAGACCCAAGGCGCAACTCCCCACCTCAAGGGCGGTTCGCGCGATGGCCCGGCCTAGCCTCGAGCCAGGTCTTCGCCCATTCACTCACCGGCCCAATTGTCGTTAGCGCCGAGGCCGATCGCCTCTCTCCTCACCTCACCCTCCTGGGCTACGGTCCGAGGCAGTGGTCGGTTTGTCGCACGTCGCTGTCTCGACGACGCTGCCGTCCCCGATTGGCCTGCCGACGTCCTCGAACTCCGACCACAAGGAGGAAGTGACACCATCCGCACTGGCCACCTCTGGTCACACTCACCGCTGGTCCTGTCGACTGGGGACAACCTCACGCGATGCGGCGCCACTCGGCCGAGCTCGAGCCTTCTCCAAGGGAGCGTGCCTCAGTGGTGTGAAGGAAGGCCACGAGGCGGCAGTGCAGGCGCCTGATAGCCGCAAGTCCCGCACACCATGACGGTCGTGCCAAGAGCGACGTGAACGAGGAGTGATCCGACGTGCGCCAAGTACGGGTGTTGATTAGTCCAGCCAAGTACGTGCAGGGCCCCGGGGTGTTGGCAGAGGGGGCGACCTACATCAAGCCGTACGGCGAGCGGGTGTTCGTGGTGGCCGGCGCCCAGGTCGCCAAGCTCACGGCGCTGACGAGCCTGGTCCAGGACCTCGAGGCTGCTGGCCTCCACGTGCACCAGGCGCAGCGGACCCCGGAGATCACCGAGGCCGAGATCCAGCGCTTGACCGACATCGTCGACGAAGCGGGGGGAACCGACTGCGTCGTCGGCGTCGGCGGCGGCAAGGCGCTGGACACGGCCAGGGCCGTCGCGAACAACGTCGGTGCGAGTATGGTCAGCGTCCCGACCATCGCCGCCACCGACGCGCCCACCGCAGCCTCGTCGGTGATCTACACCGAGGAGGGCGCCTTCCTCAAGGAGGTCGTCTGGCCGCAGAACCCCGAGCTGGTCCTGGTGGACTCGGAGGTGATCGTTCAGGCTCCGGTGCGCTACCTCGTGTCTGGGATGGGTGACGCCCTTGCGACGTGGTTCGAGGCGGAGACCTGCTCGGTCAGCCGTGTCCCGGCTGCGGCCGGTGGCCATCAGACGGCTGCGGCGCTGGCCATCGCCAGGTTGTGCTACGACACCCTGATCGGGTACGGGGTGGAAGCGAAGCTGGACGCAAGCCGCCAGGTCATCTCCAACGCGGTGGAGAAGGTCATCGAAGCGAACATCTTCCACAGTGGAATCGGGTGGGAGAGCGGCGGCATGGCTGGCGCGCACTCCATCCACAACGGCCTGACGATCAGGCCTGAGGGCCATGACTTCTACCATGGGGAGAAGGTCGCCTTCGGTCTGCTCGCCCAGTTGCTCATGGAGGACCGGCCGCTCGTCGAGGTCTACGAGGTGCTCGACTTCTGCCTAGCCGTAGGCCTGCCCGTGTCCCTTGCCGACCTGGGGATGCAGGAGCTGACCTCGGCCGATGTCCTGGCCGTCGCGGAGGCTTCCTGCAGCCCCGAAGAGACGATTCACGGCACACCGTTCGCCGTCGACCCGCCCATGGTTGCCGAGGCAATCAAAGCGGCCGACGCGATGGGGCAGGCTCGGAAGCAGGCAAGGGTCTAGTCGCGCGCCCCGCCGCGTTTCCGGAGTCCGCCGCGCTGTGGCTCACGGTGTCGAGGAGCCGCCACGCCTCGCGCCTTACGGATCCCCCGGCTGGCGGGGTAGGTCGGCCGGCCGCGCGGTGTGCCGGCATCGTCTGCGCCACGAGTCATCTGGTCGGTTGTTGGCGTGGTAGACACCAGCTTCGGCCACGGCGGGGTCCCACGCGCTGAGCCTGAGGGATCCCACGCAGGGAGGAGTGCTGATCATGGACGTGAGGTACGACGATCTCGCTGTCTCGGTCCACGAGGAAGCGGCGGTCATGGGCCACGCGGTCGCCGAAGCTTTCGCCGCGGCGGTTCGGCGGGGGCTGGCGACCAACGACACCGTGGGAGCGGTGGTACAGACCGGCGGCTCCCAGAAGCCGTTCTATGCGGCGCTCGCTGAGCGCGACGACATCGACTGGGCCAGGGTGGAGCTGTTCCACCTCGACGAGTTCGTCGGCCTGTCCGCCGAGCATCCGGTGAGTTTCCGGGGCTGGATCCGGGGGAACGTCGCCGATCGGTTCGGGGTCCAGGCCTTCCACGAGTTGCGCGGCGACGCTCCCGACCCTCAGGCTGAGGCACGTCGCTACGGCGAGCTGCTCCGCGCGCATGCGCCCGAGGTCGCGGTCATGAGCATCGGTGAGGAGGGTCAGCTCGGCTTCAACGAACCCCCAGCGGAGATGCTCACGCTCGATCCGGTGCTCGTTGTGGATCTCGCAGCACCCTCGCGCGAGGCGCTCGTGGGCCCCGGGGCCTTCGAAGACGTCGATGCGACCCCCGAGCGGGTGCTGACGATGAGTGTGCCGGCGCTGTTGGCCGCCGAGACCGTCTTGCTCGCTGTGCCCGAGCAGCGCAAAGCCGCTCCAGTCCAGGCCGCGCTGGAGGGGCCCATCACCCGCGCGGTCCCTGCGTCGGCGCTGCGGCTGTGTCCGCGCGCCCACCTCCACCTCGACCGCGACTCCGCGTCAGCCTTGCGGCTCGACTGAGCCCTGCCCGGGCTGCGGGTTCACCCCGCGTTCGGGAGCGTCTCGAGCAAGTCGAGGACGTGCTCGAGCTGACCCGGCACCGTCGTGTCAGCAGTCGGGAGCTTGCCCTCGAAGACCGCACCGCCGATCGTGAAGCCCCAGATCCCGGCGTCGGCGAGGAACCTGATCTGGGCGTCCTCACGGACGCTACCCGCGGCAATGACCGGGATGTCGACGGCGGCGACGGTCTCTCGGACGAGCGCTTCGACGTCGCCTTCGTGGCGGTAGGCGAGCAGGTCGAGCCCACCGACCTCGGGCATCGCGGCGAGACGCTCGGCGCTGTCGACGATCTCGGGGATGCTGCCGCGCAGCTTGCTCGGATGGCCGACGACGGTCCCGGGGAACGGGCAGTAGACGATGCCACTGCCGGCCACGAGCGGGGCCACGTCCTCGGCGTGGGTGCCGCCGAGGATCCAGTCGACGCCGATGTCGAGCCCGGTGCGCACGGAGCGGAGTTCGGCGTCCTTGCTCTCGCTGACGACTTCAAGCATCACCGTGCGCCCGTCGTCGTGCATCCGCTCGGTGAGCGTTGCCAGGTCGGCCGTCGGCAGCCCCACGTCCTTGAATCCGACGTACCGCAGACGCTCGAGAGGGCGGATCTGCTCGTAGACCTCGAGGGCGTCGGGCACGGAGAGGTCGTCCTTGGTGAGCATGAAGATGAATTCCACGGATCATCCTTTCGGGGTGCGGGCCGCGACCGTGCCAGGGGCCTCACAGCCCGGCGCCGAAGGTGTTCGCCTTGCGGAGGAGGCCCTCGAGGAGATCGTCGTCCCACAGGCCGGCGATCGCGAGCAGGTCGCTGACGTAGAAGCGGTTGCGCATGAGGTGGGCGTTGGCAAGCGCCCACCGAGCTCGGGCGGGTGCTACAGGGGGCACAAGTGCGCTGAAGCGAGTCGGGGCTCCGCCTTCGCGGAGCGCCCGGGCGAGGCGCGCGCCGGAGGTCGCGAGCGCGGAGAAGTCCGCGCGATGGCGCTCCCATGCGGCGGAGAGCGTCCGGAGGCGCTCGGGCCTGCCGTGGAGTCCGGCGAGCTTGCGCTCGTAGTCCTTCCAGCACTCCTCGCCCACGGCGCCGCTTGGGTCGATCGCGTCGAAGGCCTCGCGGACGAGGCGCTGCATGCGCTCGGCGGAAGGGAGGAGCTGCCGTAGGTCGAGCGCGGCGACGTCGACCTCTTCGAGAAGCAGCGACCACGCCAAGGCCACCGGTAGGGTCGCCACGCCGACCTGGGCGCCGTGGAGGGCCAGGGGCGTGCCGTCCTGTTCGCGTGCCATGTCAATGAGATGGCTGATGACGTGCTCGGCCCCCGAGGAGGGAGCCGTGGTCCCTGCGATGCCCATGGCGATGCCGCTGAGGGTGAGGAGCCGAGCGAGCTCGTCGAGGGCGGTGTGCTTGCCACGAGCGATGGCGTCGGCGTGCTCGGCGAGGCGTTCGGTGCGGTCGCGGTACAGCGCCGCTGCCGCGGGGTGGTAGGCGTCGTCGAGCCCCATGAGCGACGCGAGGTACCAGTCGGCTGGGGCGGTGAACACCGCGAAGAGGTCACCAAGACCGGCGAGGTTCATCGCCGTAGGCGCCGAGGCGAGCACCTCGAGGTCGACCAGGAGGACGTCGGGCCAGCGCGTCTCGACCGTGCGCTTCGTGCCATGGCGCAGCAGCACCGAACGGTCATCGGCGAAGCCGTTGACTGAGGCTGCGGTCTGAACGACCACGAGGGGCGTGCCCCGCGCCATCGTCGCGGCCTTGGCGACGTCGGTGATCGTGCCCGAGCCGACGACGACGACAGCGCCGGCCCCCTCGGCGGCCGTGGTGGCCTGCTCGACGGTCTCCTCGTCGGCGCGGAGCTCGCGCCCGAGCGGGCCGAGCATCGTCTGCGTGACCTCGAACCGCGAGGCCAAGAGCTCGAAGGCGAGTGGCTTGAGGTCATCGGCGCCGCGCTGCATCGGTGTGCGATCAGTGAGCAGCGCAACGTGGCCTCGGGCGGTGCACCCGGCAACGGTCTCAGGCAGCGATTCCAGGACCCCACTGCCGATGTCGATGGCCTGCATGCCGATCGGGGCGAGCCGTCCCTCGGGGTCGGCGCTGTCCAGCAGGCTCCGCAAGCCCTCGAGGTCGGTTGGGTCGGCCGCGTTCAGGCAGTCAAGGGGGCTGGGCATCGCGCCTCCCTTCCGGTCAGGACGGCTACTGCCAGAACGCCTCCTCGAGCGTGAAGTAGAGGTCGCGGTAGGTGGCGTAGGCCTCGTCGTAGGCGGGCTTGAGCTCGGGGCGTGGCTCGTAGGTGTCCCCGAGGGCGACGACGCGATCGGCCGCGTCGTCGAGTGAGGTGAAGGTCCCGTCGGCGACTCCGGCGAGCATGCCCGCACCCAGTGCCGTGGCTTCGGGATCGGCGAGGGTCTTGAGGACCCGTCCGGTGGCGTCAGCCTTCATCTGCAGCCAGAAGGTGCTCTTGGCGCCACCGCCGACCACCCGGACCTCCTCGCCGCCGATTCCCATCGCGTCGAAGCGCTCGATGATGTCGCGGAAGCCGTAGGTGCAACCCTCGAAGACCGCGCGGGTGAAGTGATGCTTGTCGTGCATCATCGAAACGCCGTAGAAGACGCCCCGCGCGCTGCCGTTCCAGGTCGGGGTCATGGCCCCGCTGAGCGTG
>SLNF01000327.1 GCA_007133145.1 Nitriliruptorales bacterium | reverse complement strand
TCGGACCAGGTCGCCTCCTCCTTGATGTCGTAGGTGACGGTGAACGGGTCCTCGGTGATCTCGGCCATCCCGTCGACGAGCACCGGCTCGTACTCGAAGTCGGGGGTGATCTTGTGCGCCCCGAGGAACTGGTTGTTGAAGACCTTCGAGGTGACGAGGGAGTTGCCCTCGAGCAGGAAGCCGTTGAGGATCGTCGGCTCCTGCTCGTCGCCGAAGAGGATCGTGCCGCCCTCCATCGGCTCGGCAGCCTCCTCTTCCTCCTCGTCGTCGTCGTCGACGTCGACGTCCTCCTCGACGTCGACGTCGTCGTCCTCGGGCTCGTCGACGTCGTCCTCCGCGCAGGCGGCGACGACGAGGGCGAGCGCAGCGAGGAGCACGAGCCAGCGCCAGGGCCGGCTGAGTGTTGACCGCATGGATGTGCCTCCTTGGACGCAGCGCGCAGGTGCAGCCTCCGGTGGCTGGGGCCTGCGCGAACCGCGGGGGTGCCCGGGTGAGCCGGGCCTCTTGTCGTGTCCGGAGCGGCGGTCCACCGCTCGTATGACCTGGGTAGGAGGTTAGCAGAGGGGATCACATGGGTACAGCAGAGAGCTTGATCAAATCTGGCATGATCCTGACGCTAATCTTGCCCCCCGGCGCCGAGGACGTCGCTGACCTCGGCGTAGTGGCACGCGCTCGGATGACCGTGGGCGAACCGCTCGACGAGCTCGGGCTCCTCCTCGGCGCAGCGGTCGTCGGCCTTCCAGCAGCGCGTGCGGAAGCGACAGCCGCTGGGGGGGTTCGCCGGGCTGGGGACGTCGCCCTCGAGGCGGATGCGCTCACGGCGGGTCACCGTCGGGTCGGGCGAGGGCACCGCCGAGAGCAGCGCCTGGGTGTAAGGGTGGGAGGGTCGCTCGTAGATCTCGTCGGCAGCGCCGATCTCGGCGATCTTGCCGAGGTACATCACCGCGATGCGGTCGGAGATGTGGCGCACGACCGAGAGGTCGTGGGCGATGAAGAGCGCGGCGAAGCCGTAGTCGTCCTGCAGGCCCTCGATGAGGTTGATGACCTGGGCCTGCACCGAGACGTCGAGGGCGCTGACCGGCTCGTCGAGGATGAGGACCTCGGGGCGCAGCGCCAGCGCCCGGGCGATGCCGATGCGCTGGCGCTGACCGCCGGAGAACTGGTGGGGGAAGCGGTCGGCGTGGCCGGCCTCGAGCCCGACCTGCTCGAGGAGGCGCGAGATCTCCGCGCGGCGCTCGCGCTTGGGGACGAGGTCGGGGTGGACCTCCCAGCCCTCGCCGATGATCGAGCCGACGGTCATCCGCGGGTCGAGCGAGGCGTAGGGGTCCTGGAAGATGATCTGGATGTCGCGGCGCAGCCGGCGCAACTGCGCCCGGCTCATCTGGAAGATGTCCTCGCCGTCGTAGATCGCCTCGCCGGCGGTGGGCTCGATGAGGCGCATGAGCAGGCGCGCCGTCGTCGACTTGCCGCAGCCGGACTCGCCGACGAGGCCGAGCGTCTCACCTGCGTGGAGGTCGAAGCTCACGCCGTCGACAGCCTGGACCGAGCCGACCTGGCGCCGGAGGACCACGCCGCGGGTCAGCGGGAAGTGCTTCGTGAGCCCGCGCACCGACAGGAGCGGCGTCCCGAACGCGCTAGCGGCCACCCTTGACCTCCTCCCAGTAGTGGCAGGCGCTCGCGCGGCCCTCGCCCACCCGCTCGAGCGGAGGCTCGACCTCGCGGCAGTGCTCGCGGGCGAAGGCGCAGCGCGGATGGAAGGGGCACCCCGAGGGGATGCGCGCGGGGTTCGGCGGGGTGCCGGGGATCGGATCGAGCGAGGCCACCCGACGGTGCAGCGGCGGGATCGAGTGCATGAGCCCGAGGGTGTAGGGGTGGGCGGGCTCGGTGAAGACCTCCCGCACCGTGCCCTCCTCGACGATGCGGCCGGCGTACATCACCGCGACGCGGTCGGCGGTCTCGGCGACGACGGCGAGGTCGTGGGTGATGAGCACGAGGCCCATCCCGAGCTCGGCCCGCAGCTCGGTGAGCAGGTCCATGATCTGCGCCTGCACGGTGACGTCGAGGGCGGTCGTCGGCTCGTCGGCGATGAGGACCTCGGGGTCGAGGGCGAGGGCCATCGCGATCATCGCGCGCTGGCGCATGCCGCCGGAGAACTCGTGGGGGTAGCTGTTGAGGCGCTCGCGCGCGGAGGGGATGCCGACGCGGTCGAGGAGCTCGGCGGCGCGGTCGTAGGCCTCGCGCTTGGAGGTCCCGCGGTGCACCCGGTAGGTCTCGGCGATCTGCCAGCCGACGCTGAAGACGGGGTTGAGCGCGGTGAGGGCGTCCTGGAAGACCATCGCGACCCCGTCGCCGCGCAGGCGCCGGCGTCGCTCCTCGCCCATCGTGAAGAGGTCGTCGCCGCGGAAGCGGATCACCCCCTCGGTGATGAAGCCCGGCGGGGAGTCGATGAGGCCCATGATCGCCTGCGCGCTCACGCTCTTGCCCGAGCCGGACTCGCCGAGGATCGCGAGGGTCTCGCCGGGCTCGAGCGACCAGCTCACCCCGTTGACGGCGCGGAGGGTGCCCCGACGCGTGCGGAACTCCACGTGCAGGTCGCTGACCTCGAGGACGGGCTGGCCGGGCGGCAGCGGCGAGCGACCCGAGGCGCTGGCGGCGTTGTAGTCCCCGTTCATCGCAGCTTCGGGTCGAGGGCGTCGCGCAGCGCATCGCCGGCGAGGACGAAGGACAGGACGGTCAGGGCGACCGGCACCGCGGGGAAGAGCAGGTGGGGGGTGTTGAGCAGCTCCGTCCGCGGGGGCGTCGACAGGAGCACGCCCCATGACAGCGCCGGCAGCTGCAGCCCCGCGCCGAGGAAGGTGATCGTCGCCTCTGCGCTGATGATGACCCCCATGAGGACCGTCGCGTAGGCGATGACCGGCGCGAGGGCGTTGGGCAGGACATGGCGGACGATGATCCGCAGGTTGCTCGCGCCGAGCGCGCGGGCGGCCTGGACGTAGTCGGTCTCCCGCACGCTCAGCACCGTCGAGCGCATGAGCCGGAACATCGGGGGCCAGGTGAACAGCAGCAGGGCCGCGGAGACCTGGAGCAGGCCCCGGTCGGCGACGACGTTGAGGACGACGAGGGCGCCGACGATGACGGGGATGCCGAAGACGATGTCGGCGAGGCGCGCGGCAAGGGTGTCGACCCAGCGGCCCACGTAGCCGGCCACCGAGCCGAGGATGACGGCGATGACGAAGGCGCTCACCGTGACGATGAGCGCGATGAGCAGCGAGGCGCGGGTCGAGAACACCGTGCGCGCATAGAGGTCGCAACCCTGGCGGTCGAAGCCGAGCCAGTGCCCGGCCTGCGGCGGCTCAGCGGAGCGGGAGAGGTCGCACGCCCGCGGCCCGAGGTCGGTGAACCACTGTGGGAAGAAGGCGACGACGGTGAAGAGCGCGATGACGAGGACCGGGAGGACGAAGAGCGGGCTGCGTCGGAGGTCGCGCCAGGCCTCGCTCCACAGGCCGGCGCCCTCGGCGGTGGCTTGCTGTCCGGCCTCGGGGGTCGCGGTCACGTCGACCTCGACCTCCACCTCGCGTCCGGGACGTGGGTCACTCATAGCGGATCCGGGGGTCGAGGGTGGCGTAGATGATGTCGACGATGAGGTTGGCGAAGAGGTAGATGAGGACGAACATCGTGACGATGCCGACGACGACGGTGCCGTCCTGCTGACGGATCGCGTCGAAGACGATGCCGCCGATACCGTTGAGGTTGAAGATGCCCTCGGTGACGATCGTGCCTGACAGCAGCACGCCGAGGTCGAACGCGAGGAAGGTCACGACGGGGATCATCGAGTTGCGCAGTGCATGGCGCCCCACGACGCGCCGCCGCGGCAGGCCCTTCGCCGTCGCGGTGCGGACGTAGTCGGCACGGAGGTTCTCCATGAGGCTGTTGCGCGTGAGCCGCGCGAGGTAGGCGAGGGAGACCGACGCGAGGGCGATACCCGGCAGGAGGTAGCTGACGAGACCCTGCTGGGTGCCGGCCACGGGGATCGCATCGAAGCGCAGGCCGACCGCGACCTGGAGCACGAGCGCGGTGACGAAGATCGGCACGGATACGAGGAGGATCGTGCTGCCGCGCACGAGGTTGTCGAGGAACGATCCGCGGCGCAGCGCGGCGACGACGCCGGCGGCGAGGCCGATGATGATCTCGAAGACGAAGGCGACGAGGGCAAGGCGCACCGTCACCGGCCAGGTGTCGGCGACGATCGCGGTGACGTCCTGCCCGCGCCGCACCGACAGGCTCTCACCGAAGTCGCCCTGGACGACGTTGCCCATGTACTTCGCGTACTGCACGAGCAGCGGATCGTCGAGGTTATAGCGGTCGCGGATCTGCTCCTGGACCTGCTCGGGCAGCGGGCGGTCGCCGCCGAGCGCGGCGACGGGGTCGCCTGGCAGCGCGAAGTTCATCGCGTAGATGAGGAACGTCGTGCCGATGAGCACGGGGATCATCTGCAGGAGCCGACGGAGGATGTAGCGGCCCACCGCAGTCTCCTCCTCCGTGTCGTCGGTCCAGGGGATGCGCGCGGCCACGCAACACTGCGGGCCTCGGGGTGCTGCGGCGCCCAGCGCGGGCCGACAGACCCCGTTCGGACCCCGGTCGCCTCCTCCCCTCTGCACCGAGCATCATCGCACGAAGCGGCGGGCGGCCCCAAACCGGGACCGCCCGCCGTCGGACGTGGAGTCGCCGCGTGGGCTACTCGACGACCTGCACCTCGGAGATCTCCACGAAGGTGCGGGTGTTGGCGATGACGTTGTCGACGCGGTCGGAGTGCACGACGGTGTCGACGGAGTACCACAGCGGCGCGACCGGCATCTCGTCGAGGAGGATGTCCTCGGCCTGCTGGTAGATCGGGTCGGCCTCCTCCGGCTGGAGGGTGTTGGCCTCGGCGAAGAGCTCGTCGAACTCCGGGACCTGCCACTGCGTGAAGTTCGACGGCGAGTCGGAGGTGTAGAGCTCCATCGAGTACTGCGGGCTCGGGTAGATCGTCACCCAGCCGAGACGGAACGGGCCCTCCTGCTCACCGGCGTCGAGCAGGGGGATGTACTCGGCGAACTCGAGGCTGTTGAACTCCACCTCGGTGATGCCGAGGACGTCCTCGAGCTGCAACGAGACCGACTCCATCCACTCCTCGTGACCGGCGCCGGAGTTGAAGTAGAGCTGCAGCGGCTCGTCGACGCCCGCCGTGCCCTCGTAGAGCTCCTGGGCCGCGTCGGGGTCGTAGTCGCAGTAGTCACAGGCGTCATCGCGGTGCGCCGGCAGGATCGGTGGGATGACGCTCGGGGCGGGGCTGCGGGAGCCGTCGAAGATCACGTCGATGATCGCTTCGCGGTCGATCGCCATCGAGATCGCCCGGCGCAGGTCCGGGTCGTCGTAGGGCTCGGCGAACACCGGGAAGCCGATGTACTCGAAGGTCGAGACCTCGTTGTCGAAGGCACGGTCGCCGTAGTCGTCGAAGGCCTGCGCGCGCAGCTCCGGCGGCACGCCGTCGTGGATGTCGAGCTCGCCGGCTTCGAAGTCGAAGTAGGCGGTCGTGACGTCGTCGTAGATCCGCAGCTCGACGCGCTCGGCCTGCGCGGGCTCGCCGCCGTAGTCGTCGAAGCGCTCGAAGACGATGCGCTGACCGCGCTCCCACTCGCCGTCGATCTGGAACGGGCCGTTGCCGATGGGGGCGTTCTCGAAGTCGTCGACGTCCATGTCGAAGAACTCGTCTGGCAGCGGGTGGAAACCGGTGTAGCCGATGAGCAGCTCAAACGGGCCGAAGGGCTGCTCGAGCGTGACCTCGATCGTGTAGTCGTCGACGACACTGACCCCGGAGATCTCCTCGGCCTCGCCCTCGGCGACCTCGGCGTAGCCCTCGATGCCGGCGGTGGCGATGAACTGGGCGTTGTCCATCTCATTGGCCGGGTCGGCCATCCAGTTCCAGGCGTTGACGAAGTTGTCGGCGGTGACCTCCTCGCCGTTGTGGAAGAGCCAGCCCTCCTCGAGGGTGATCGTCCACGTGAGCTGGTCGTCGGTCTCGATCGAGCTCGCCATGCCGCCGTCGACGATCTCGCT
>SLNF01000081.1 GCA_007133145.1 Nitriliruptorales bacterium | reverse complement strand
TCGCCGTTCTCCGCCGACTTCGATCCGCTCGCGCTGCCGCGGATCCGCTCGCAGGCCCTCGACCCCGACGACCCCGAGTCGCAGTTCGCCTCGGAGGCCTGGCTCGACTGGCTCGAGGAGGACCCCGACCGGCGCTACGTCGCCGACGGTGATCCCGAGCGCGTGTCGTTCCCCGCCCACCTCGCCGAGCGGCTCGACCCCGCCCACGAGGCGCGTGCGCACCCCTACGAGCGTTGAGCCGCGCGCCCGCGTGATCGCCGCGGCTCAGCCGCGCCGGCGCAGCGCCGCGAGGGCGTCGTCGGCGTGGGTCTCCATCGAGAACTCGCTCGTGACGACCTCGAGCAGGGTGCCGTCGGTGTCGATGACGAACGTCGCGCGGCGGTTGGGCAGCGGGCCGGGGCGGCGCACCCCGTAGGCCTTGGCGACGGCGCCGTCGACGTCGGACAGCAGCGGGAAGTCGAAGCCGTGCTCGCCGGCGAAGGTCGCCTGGCGCTCGACGGCGTCGGCGCTGATGCCGACGCGCTGGGCGCCGACCTCGGCGAACTCCGCGGCGAGGTCGCGGAAGTGGCACGCCTCCTTCGTGCACCCCGGCGAGGAGGCCGCCGGGTAGAAGAAGAGGACGACCGGCCCGTCGGCCAGGAAGTCCCCGAGGGCGCGGGGCTCACCGTCCTCGTCGGGCAGGGTGAAGTCGGGTGCGCGGTCGCCGGGTCCCACCGGTCAGCCTCCACGGGTCGCAGGGCCGCCGGGGCGCGGCCGTAGGGGTTCCTTCCCCACCGGCGGCCCGTCTAGCCGTCGCCATCCTCCTCGGCGAGCTCGTCGACGAACCCCGCGAGGCGCTCGAGCGCGTCCTGGTCGAGGTCGGGTCGCTGGCGCTCGATCGCCGCGATCACCTTCCCGACGGTCTCGGCCTCGATGCCGCAGCGCTCGCAGTGGGTGAGGTGCGCGGCGACGGACTCGGCATCGGGGGTCTCGAGCTCGTCGTCGAGGTAGGCCTGGAGTACCGCGCCGACCTCGGCGCAGTCGGGTTCGGCGGGCAGCGGCAGGTCCGCTCGGCGGCGCAGCCTCATCGGTCCACCGCCGTGATGCCGTGGGCGGCCAGGCGCGCCCTGACCTTGCTGCGGGCGCGGTGCAGGCGGCTCATCACCGTGCCGGGCGGCACGTCGAGGAGGTCGGCGGCCTCCTGGTAGGTGAGGCCGTCGAGGTCGACGAGGGCGATGACCGCCCGGTGCTTGCCCGACAGCGCGGCGAGGGCGGCGCGCACGACGGGGTCGAGGTCGCCGGCGAGCGCGGCCTCCTCGGTGCCCTCGCCGCGCCCGTCGGCACCGTGGGCGGGCAGCCGCTGGCTGGTCTCCTCGTCGAGGAGGTCGGGGCGGACCCGCTTCGCCTCGCTGTAGAAGCGGTTGCGCAGGATCGTGAGCAGCCACGCCCTGGGGTGACGCCCGTCGAAGCGGTCGAAGGCGCGGTAGGCGCGCAGCAGCGTCTCCTGCACGAGGTCCTCGGCGTCCTCGGCGTCCCGGGTGAGCCGGCGCGCGACGCGGTAGAGCACGTCGAGCTCGGAGAGCACCTGCTCGCGGAAGCGCGCCTCGTCGGCCACGTCGCGCAGGCTAGTCGCCGGCAGCGTCGGTGTCGTCGTCATCGCAGCGGCAACCCCCGCGACCGCTCGACTCTTCCAACGGAATCGGGCCGGCGTCGCTGAGGTTGCCGTCGCAGCGGGCCCGCCCGCCGCCGCGTCGCCGCCGCGCCAGCCCGCCGTCACCGCCGAGCACCGCCGAGCACCAGGAGGGATCCGAGATGTCCGAGAGCCACGCCCTGTCCGACCGCGACCGTGCGCTCTGCGAGGCCGCGCCGGCGCGCTACGACGATCTCCGCGCGCTCTTCATCAACGGCACCCTCAAGCCCTCGCCGGAGCGCAGCCACACCGCCGCCCTCGCCGAGCGGTCGATGGCGATCATGCGGGCGGTCGGCGTCGAGGTCGACAGCGTCCGCGCGGTCGACCTCGACCTCGCTCCCGGGGTGCAGCCGGACATGACCGCCCACGGCGCCGCCCGCGACGACTGGCCGGCCCTCTATGCCCGCGTCGCCGCCGCTGACATCCTCGTCCTGCTCACCCCGATCTGGCTCGGGGAGAAGTCGAGCGTCATCACCCGCGTGGTCGAGCGGCTCTACGGCAACTCCGGCGAGCTCAACGACGCCGGGCAGTACGCCTACTACGGGCGCACCGCCGGGGTCGTGGTCACCGGCAACGAGGACGGGGCGAAGCACTGCGCGATGAACCTCCTCTACAGCCTGTCCCACCTCGGCTTCGTCATCCCCCCGCAGGTCGACGCCGCGTGGGTCGGCGAGGCCGGTCCGGGCCCCTCCTACGCCGACGCCGACTCCGGCGGGCCGGCCAACGACTTCACCCACCGCAACACGACGTTCATGACGTGGAACCTCCTGCACGCCGCGCGCTGGCTCCGGGACGCCGGGGGCTTCCCGGCGCACGGCAACCAGCGGGCGCGGTGGGATGCGGGCTGCCACCCCGACGCGGCCAACCCCGAGCACCGCTGAGGCGGCGTCGCCGGGAGGCGCGGGCGGCGAGCAGCGCGGAGGCAGTGACGACGACGAAGAGCCCCGCGGCGCCGAGGAACGCCGGCGAGAGCGGGTCGTGGATCGTGCCGCCGAGTGCGGCGAGCGCGAAGGTGCCGGGCAGGATGCCGAGCGCGGTCGCCGCGGCGTAGGGGCCGAGGCGTGCGCCGGTGAGCCCGGCGCTCAGGTTGACGACGCTGAACGGCAGCGGCACGAGCCGCACGATGAGCAGCGTCGCGAACCCGCGCTCGGCGAGGTGCTCGTCGATCGCGGTCAGGCGCGGTCCGGCCAGCCGCGCGACGGCGTCGCGGCCGAGCGCGCGGCCGAGGAGGAAGGCCCCCACCGAGCCGAGGGTCGCGCCGGTCACCGCGGTGGCCGTGCCGAGGGCGGGCCCGAAGAGCACCCCGCCGGCGAGGGTGAGCCCCGAGGCGGGCAGCAGGGCGGTGACCGCCGCGGCGTAGACGAGGGTGAACACGACCGGGCCGGCGGGGCCCATCGCCGCGGTGGCCTGCCGCGCCGCGTCCACCCCGAGCCCCTCGGTGCGCACCGCGGCGACGAGGGCGGCGACGGCGAGGACGCCGAGCAGCGACAGGCGCACCGTCGGTCGGGTGAGCAACTCCACCGTTCGCTCGCGCATGCGCGGCCCTCGCCGTGGCGGTCGGGTCGCGGCCGCGCCATGTCGGCCGCGCAGGCAACCCTACGGCGCGGCGCGCCGGGCCACACGCCGCCCCGCTCGGTGGCCGAGCGGCGTGTGGCGCGTCGGTGGGCGCTAGCGCTGCCCGCCGACGGGTGCCGCGACGTCCTTCCAGCCGGGCTGGCGCATGTACTCGCGGGTCTCGCGGGCGATGAGCCCGGACATGAGCAGGAGCCCGACGAGGTTCGGCAGCGCCATGAGGCCGTTCATCACGTCGGCGAAGGTCCACACGACGGTGAGCTCCTGCGTCGCGCCGACGAAGACGAGGAGGACGAAGAGGATGCGGTAGGGGGTGACCGCGCCGCGCCCGAAGAGGAAGTCCATGCAGCGCTCGCCGAAGTAGCTCCACCCCAGCAGCGTCGAGAAGGCGAAGAAGATCACCGCGGTGGCGACGATGAGCCCGCCCCACTCGCCGGGCAGGCCGGTGGAGAACGCCTCGATCGTCATCGTCGCGCCGCGCTCGCCGGAGGTCCACGCCCCGGTCGTGATGATCGTCAGCGCGGTGAAGGAGACGACGACGAGGGTGTCGATGAACGTCTGCGTCATCGACACGAGCGCCTGGCGGACCGGGCTCGTGGTCTGGGCCGCGGCGGCGGCGATGCCGCCGGTGCCGAGGCCGGACTCGTTGGAGAAGATGCCGCGGGCGACACCGAACTGGATCGCCGCGGCCACGCCGGCGCCGAGGAAGCCGCCGGTCGCGGCGGTGCCGGTGAAGGCGTCGGTGAAGATGAGCGCGATCGCACCGGGCAGCTGGTCGACGTTGACGACGAGCACCCACAGCGCGCCGAGGATGTAGGCGATCGCCATGAACGGCACGAAGGCGGAGGTGAAGCGACCGATCGCCTTGATGCCGCCGAGGATCACCGCGCCGACACCGAGCATGAGCACGAGGCCGGTGACCACGGTGGGGACGCCGAACTGGTCGGAGACGCTGTCGGCGACGGTGTTGGCCTGGACCATGTTGCCGATGCCGAAGGCGGCGATCGCCGCGAAGACCGCGAAGGCCACGCCGAGGGTCTTGCCGAAGACGCCGCCGATGCCCTTCGAGAGGTAGAACATCGGTCCGCCGGACTGCTCGCCCTTGCTGTCGACGCGGCGGTACTTCACCCCGAGGAAGGCCTCCCCGTACTTCGTCGCCATGCCGACGAGGCCGGTGACCCACATCCACAGGACCGCGCCGGGGCCGCCGAAGAAGATCGCCGTGGCCACGCCGGCGATGTTGCCGACGCCGATCGTCGCCGCGAGCGCGGTCGTCAGCGCCTGGTAGTGGCTGATGTCACCCTCGGCGCCCTCCTCCTTGCGCTTGATGAGGGCGAGCCACATCGCGTAGCCGAACTGCCGGAACTGCAGGCCCCGCAGCACGACGGTGAGCCACAGCCCGGTGAGCAGCAGGAGTGGGATGAGGAGGAACGGCCCCCAGACGATCCCGCTGGCTGCGTCGAGCCATGCCTCGAGGTTCTCGATGACCGCGCCCATACCCGCCCTCCTCGTCGTCCGAGCGATGTGGGCACGCGCCGGCAGGCCGTGTGCGCGAGCCCCCGAGATGGCCCGACGTGCGTCGCCGGGCCGGCGTCAAGGTTCCACAACCCCGGCCGGGAGGCAAGTCCGGCGTCTGGTCGTGCGTGCGCTGCGCCCACCGGCGCGCCTGTGGGCCCGGCGGCTGGGGCCTGCGCCGACCTGCCGGCGCCTGCGATGCTGGCCTCCGGTGCCCGAGGCGCGGGAGGCGAGGATGCGGACGCTGGGAATGCTCGGCGGGATGGCGTGGCCGTCGACGCTCGAGGCCTACCGCGCGGTCAACGAGGGCGTGGCCGCCCGCCTCGGCGGGCACCACTCCGCCTCGCTGCTCATCGCCTCGCTCGACTTCGCCGAGGTCGCGTCGCTGCAGACCGCGGGGGACTGGAAGGCCGCGGGTGCGCTGCTCGCCGACACCGCGGTGCGCCTCGAGGCGGCCGGCGCCGAGGGGCTCATGCTCTGCACGAACACGATGCACCGCGTCGCCGAGGCGATCGAGGACGCGGTGCACGTGCCGCTGCTGCACATCGCCGACGCGACCGCCGCGCGGGTCGTCGCCGACGGCGTGACGAGCGTGGGGCTGCTCGGCACGCGCTTCACGATGGAGCAGGACTTCTACCGGCGGCGCCTCGAGGCCGCCGGCCTCGAGGTCCTCGTCCCACCGACCGCCGAGCGCGAGCTCGTCCACCGCACGATCTACGACGAGCTCGTCGCCGGGCAGGTGCGCGAGGACAGCCGCGCCCGGTTCCTCGCGATCATCGACGGGCTCGCCGGCCTCGGTGCGGAGGGCATCATCGCCGGCTGCACCGAGATCGAGCTGCTCGTCGGGCCCGGCCACGTCGGCTTGCCGTACTACGCGACGACGGCGCTGCACGCCGAGGCCGCGGTCGCCTGGATGCTCGAGGGCTGAGCGGCCTCTAGGCCTCGTCGTCCTCGCCGGGCGGTGTCTGCCCGTAGGAGCCGAGCAGCACCGCGACGCGCTCGATCTCCTCCTCGGGCAGGGTGCGCACGGGCAGGCCCGTGGCCATCGCCCGCAGCTGCACCTCGCAGACGTACTCGAGGTAGGCCAGCCGGTCGTAGGCGCCCTTGAGGTCCGCGCCGATCGTGAGCGCGCCGTGGTTGCCCATGAGCGCGCCGAGCCGGCCGTCGAGCGCGGCGGCGACGTTCTCGGCGAGCGCGTCGGTGCCGAACGTCGCGTAGGGGGCCACGCGGACCGGCCCGCCGAACATCGCGGTGTAGTAGTGCGAGGTCGGCACCTCGTCGACGACGGTCGACAGCGCCGTCGACGCCGGGGCGTGGTTGTGGACGATCGCCTCGGCGTCGGTGC
>SLNF01000344.1 GCA_007133145.1 Nitriliruptorales bacterium | reverse complement strand
GGCGGCGGCGTTGGCGACCCGGGTGGCGGCGTCGGGTCCCTCGCGGCCCCGGGCGGCCGCTGCCGCGTCAGCCGCTCAGCGTCTCGCGAGGTAGGCGGCGAGTCCCGCGAGGAGATGGCCGGCCACCTCGGCCTGGCCGGCGGGGTCGGTGAGCAGCGCTGCGTCGCCGGCGTGGCGGAGGTTGCCGAGCTCGACGAGAACCGCGGGGACCGCGGCGTGGTTGAGCGTGCCGAGGTCGCCGCGCTCGACGAGCCCCGCCTCGCCGACGTAGGTCGCCGGGGTCAGCCCGCCGGCGCGCAGGGCGTCGCGGACGGCCTCGGCGAGGACCGCGGACTCCCCGACGATGCCCTCGGTGTAGCCCTCGACGAGGCCGGGGCGGATGACGTGGAAGCCGTGGGCCTCCGGCGCGGCCCCGTCGGCGTGGACCGACAGGAGCAGGTCGGCGCCCACCTCGCCGGCGAAGCGGCCGCGCTCGTCGATGCAGGGTCCGACCCCGTCGTCGTCCTCGCGCGAGAGGTGCACCGTCGCGCCCTCGGCGACGAGGAGATCACGGAGGGCGAGGCTCACCTCGAGGTTCACCCGCGCCTCGCTGTAGCCGTCGTCGGTGGCGGCCCCGACGGTGTTGCAGGCCTTCGTGAAGCCGCCCGCATCGACGGGGGCGTTGATGATGTCCGGGTGCGCGGCGTTGCCGCCGTTGTGGCCGGGGTCGATCGCGATCACCGCGCCGTCGAGCGCCCCACCCGTGCCGTCGGGGTCCCCGGCCTCCTCGGGGGGCGCCTCGGGCTCGTCGTCCCCCTCGTCCCCGTCATCCTCGGTGGGGGTCTCGACGGGTGCGGCAGCCCCGCCGTCCTTGCCCTGCGCCGAGCCGGGCTCCGGCGCCGACGGGGCCCCGTCGGCCTCGGCGGGGCGGGCCCGCGTGGCGCTCGCGACCTCCTCGGGGTCGCCGGATGCGCACGCCGTCAGCGCCGCCATGGCGAGCCCGAGCAGGAGCAGCACGGCCAGCGATGTGCGCGACAGCCTGGCGGACGCCTCCATCGCCGCAGCGTAGAGCACCGCACCGTGCGTCCCCAACGTCTCGGTGCCATCGAGGCCCGGTGACGGTCGGCGCCCCGCCCTGGAGCGCGTCGGCGCCCCGGGCGGGAGGGCGACGTCAGTACTCGGCGTCGCCCTCCATGCCGCTGCGGAGGAACTCGAGGATGCGCGAGAGCAGCCGGGAGACGTGCATCTGGCTGATGCCGACGTGCTCGGCGATCTTCGACTGCGTCATCCCCTTGAAGAAGCGCAGGTAGAGGATCTCGCGCTCCCGCTCGGGAAGCTGCTCGATGAGGGGGGCCAGGGAGGCGAAGTACTCGAGGTTGTCGAGGGCGATGTCGTCCTCGCCCATGCGCTCGAGCCGCTGGGGGGTGTCCTCATCGTCGTTGCCCGCCGGGGCGTCGAGCGAGGTCGTGGAGTAGGCCTGTCCGGACTCGAGGGCCTCGAGGACCTCCTCCTCGCTGACCTCGGCGGCCTGGGCGATCTCGCTCACGGTGGGGGAGCGGCCGAGGTCCTGGGTGAGCTGGCTCACGACCTTGTTGAGTCGGAGGCTGAGCTCCTGGAGGCGTCGCGGCACGCGGACCGCCCAGCCCTTGTCGCGGAAGTAGCGCTTGAGCTCGCCGACGATCGTCGGGGTCGCGTAGGTGGAGAACTCGACCCCCCGGTCGAGATCGAAGCGGTCGATCGCCTTGAGCAGGCCGACGCTGCCGACCTGGATGAGGTCGTCGAGGGGCTCGCCGCGGTCCTTGAAGCGCTTCGCGAGGTACTCGACGAGCGGCAGGTGCAGGCGCGCGAGCTCCTCGCGGAGCTCGGGGTCCTCGGTCTCCCGCAGCTTCGCGAAGAGCAGCTTCGTGTCATCGCGGCTGTACTTCGTCGTCATGGCCGCGTGCTCTGCATCCGGCGCTTGGCCAGGGTGATGCGGGCGTGGCTGCCTTCGCGGGTCGAGGCGACCTCGTCGACGAGCGCGGAGAGGATGGTCCAGGAGAACGACGCGGTGTCGATCGCCGGCTCCTCGCCGTCGACCGCCGTCTCGAGGCGGATGTCGAGCCCGTCGCCGGTGATCTCGAGGTGGAGCTCGATCGGCTCGCCGGCTCCGCGGCGCAGGAGGATGACCGCGGCCTCCTCCACGCCCATCCGCAGGTCGTCGACCTCCTCGAGGGTGAACTCCTGCCGGGCGGCGACCCCGGCCACGGCGGTGCGCAGCAGCGGCACGTGTCCCGCCTCGGCGGGGATGCGCACGGTGATCACGCCCGACGGCGTCACGACTCCTCCTCCTGGTCCCGCAGACGCGCCCCGATCGCGCGTCGGTGAACAGTCCAGCCTAGCGGCGTGCCGTCGCGACGTCGGCCTGCGGCGGGTTTGTCCCCGCGCCGCTGGGGAGATCGAAAGGGGCATGAGCGACGCTGATGCGATGAACCTCGATGCCTACTACCGCGGGCTCGGCGCCGAGCGCGTCCAGGCCGTCGGCGACGAGCTCGTGCGCCTCTCCCAGCAGGCCGAGCAGGCCGAGGCCCACCAGGCCGCGCTGCACCTCGCCGACGTCGCGACCCAGCTGCTCGAGATCGGCGTCGCGCTGAGTGGGCAGGCGGCCGACCCCGACGCCTGAGCCACCGCGCCGTCACCCCCGGTGGGGGCCCTCACGCGAGGTGGTTGCGCTCCTGCCGCGGGCTGGCCGCGTCGCGGCCAAGGGTGCGGTCGCACTCGCGGCCCGACGCCACGTCGCCACCGCGGCGCCGACGCGCGGCGCCGTCGTGACGCGGATCAAGGATGCGGGAGGACCGCCTCGGCTAGCGGGCCGGACGGTGTCCGGGAGACCTTCAACGGAGCGCGGCCCGGCACAGGCCATCGGAGGACGATCCCGTCGCGGGTCTGGGCGTCTGTGGCCATCGACCGGGCGCTCCCTGGGCTCGTGAAGCTCAGCTCGCACACGGCCAGCGCATCCTTGGCGATGTCGGGGTCCGCCACTGCCAGCGTGTCGAGCCGCCGATCGGCAACCGCCGAGCCGTCGTCCCGGTCGTCGCCCATCCGGCGCGGCTGCTCGAGTCGGTCTGCACGAACGCGGTCATGTGGACCTCATGGTGACGCTGGCGCCCACGACGACACCACGTTGCCCCACCGTGGGCACGTGGGTTCGTGGGATGACCTTGCCCGTGGTCTCCGGCCCACGTGGCCCAGGGGGAGCGTGTGGCCGTGTGGGCGGCTGGAGGCTCCATCGGGTGGTGGTGGCTCGCGGCGTCGTGGCGCGGCGGGGGGTCGGGCCGGCCTATCCTCGGGCTGATGGATGCCCTCGCGCGCTTCTCCGAGCCGACGCGCGCGTGGTTCGCCGCCTCGTTCGCCGCGCCGACGCCGGCGCAGGAGGGCGCGTGGGCGGCCACCGCCGACGGCGAGAGCGCCCTCGTGAGCGCGCCGACGGGCTCGGGCAAGACGCTCGCGGCCTTCCTCGCCGCGCTCGACCGCCTCCTCACCGGCGGGCCACGCCCGGAGGGCACGACGGTCCTCTACGTCTCCCCGCTCAAGGCGCTGGCCTACGACGTCGACCGCAACCTCCGTGCCCCGCTCACGGGGATCACCCAGGCCGCGGCCCGGCTCGGCGTCGACGTCGCCGGCGTCGACGTCGGCATGCGCACCGGCGACACCCCCGGCGAGGAGCGCCGCCGGCTCGCGCGCGTGCCACCCGACGTGCTCATCACCACGCCCGAGTCGCTCTTCCTCGTGCTCACCTCCAAGGCCCGGGAGACCCTCGCCCGCGTGGAGACCGTCATCGTCGACGAGGTCCACGCGGTGGCGGGCACGAAGCGCGGCGCCCATCTCGCCCTGAGCCTCGAGCGGCTCGAGGCGCTGCGCGCCGGCCGACCCGACGGCGACGGCGGCGGCGTCGCCCCGCTGCAGCGCATCGGGCTGTCGGCGACGCAGCGTCCGCTCGAGGAGGTCGCGGCCTTCCTCGCCGGCGGACGGCGGGTGCCGGCGGGGGCAGTGGCGGGCGCGATGACGAGTGTGGCCGGGGCTGGCGAGGCGGCGGGTGCGACGGGAGCGGGCGAGGCGGCGGGTGCGACGGGGGTCGGTGAGCCGGCCGACGTTCCGGCCGAAGGGGACACCGTCTGGCAGCGGCGGCCGATGACGATCGTCGACGCCGCGCGCGAGCCCCACCTCGACGTCGAGATCGTCGTGCCCGTCGAGGACATGGGCCGACTCGGTGAGGTCATCGAGGAGCCGGCCTCGGGACCGGCCGCCGGGCAGGGCGAGCGTCGGCGCTCGATCTGGCCGGCGGTGCACCCGCGCATCCTCGACCTCGTCGGTGCGCACCGCTCGACGATCGTCTTCGCGAACTCCCGCCGGCTCGCCGAGCGGCTCTGCAGCGCCCTCAACGAGCTCGACGCCGAGCGTGCCGAGGCGGAGGGTCGCGAGGTGACCGGGCCGGTCGCCCGCGCCCACCACGGCTCGGTCGCCCGCGAGCAGCGCCTCGAGGTCGAGGACGACCTCAAGGCCGGGCGGCTGCGCTGCGTCGTCGCGACGAGCTCGCTCGAGCTCGGCATCGACATGGGCGCGGTCGACCTCGTCATCCAGGTCGAGTCGCCCGGGTCGGTGGCCTCGGGGCTGCAGCGCATCGGCCGGGCGGGCCACCAGGTCGGCGAGGCCAGCGTCGGCAAGCTCTTCCCGAAATACCGCGGCGACCTCCTCGAGGCCACCGTCGTCGTCGACCGCATGCGCGCCGGGGCGATCGAGGCGACGCGCTACCCGCGCAACCCCCTCGACGTCCTCGCCCAGCAGATCGTGGCGATGGCGGCGATGGAGCCCTGGCCGGTCGACGAGCTCGCCGACGTCGTCGTCGCGGCCGCACCCTTCGCCGGGCTCGGCCGCGCCCAGCTCGACGGCGTCCTCGACCTCCTGTCGGGGCGCTACCCCTCCGATGCGTTCGCCGAGCTCAAGCCGCGCCTGACGTGGGACCGCGTCGCCGACGTCGTGCGGGGCCGGCCCGGCGCGCAGCGCCTCGCGGTCACCAACGCCGGGACGATCCCCGACCGCGGCCTCTACGGCGTCTTCCTCGACGGCGCGGAGGACGGCGCCCGTCGGGTCGGTGAGCTCGACGAGGAGATGGTCTACGAGACCCGGCCGGGCGAGACCTTCACGCTCGGCTCGACGACGTGGCGGATCACCGACATCACCCGCGACCAGGTCCGGGTCGTGCCGGCGCCCGGCGAGCCCGGCAAGCTGCCGTTCTGGCACGGCGACGCCGTCGGCCGCCCCGCCGAGGTCGGCCGTGCGCTCGGGGCGTTCCTGCGCGACCTCGCGGGGCGCGCGGAGGGCGAGGTCGCCGCGGCGCTCGCCTCCGAGCACGGGCTCGACGAGCGGGCCGCGGCCAACCTCGCGGCCTACCTCGCCGAGCAGCGGGAGGCCACCGGCGTACTGCCGAGCGACCGCCAGCTCGTCGTCGAGCGCTTCCGCGACGAGATCGGCGACTGGCGCGTCTGCGTGCTCTCCCCCTACGGCGGGCGGGTCCACGCGCCGTGGGCCTTGGCGATCGCCGCACGGATCCGCGAGCGGCTCGGCCTCGAGGTGCAGTCGATCCACGCCGACGACGGCATCGTCCTGCGGCTGCCCGAGGCCGGCGGGGAGGACGCCGCCGCAGTCGTCGAGGCCCTCCTGCTCGACCCCGAGGAGGTCCGCGACCTCGTGGTCAGCGAGGTCGCCGACTCCGCGCTCTTCGCCTCCCGCTTCCGGGAATGCGCCGCCCGTGCGCTGCTCCTGCCCCGCCGGGTCGGCGGGCGGGAGGGGATGCGCCGCACCCCGCTGTGGCAGCAGCGCCAGCGCGCCGCCGACCTCCTCGCGGTGGCCTCCTCCTACGGGCAGTTCCCGATCCTGCTCGAGACCTACCGGGAGGTCCTCGCCGACGTCTTCGACGTGGCCGGGCTCGAGGAGCTGCTGCGCGGGGTGGCCTCCCGGCGCGTGCGGGTCGCCCACGTCGAGACCGACGCGGCGAGCCCGTTCGCCTCCTCGCTGCTCTTCGACTACGTCGCCGGCTACCTCTACGACGGCGACGCGCCGCTGGCCGAGCGCCGCGCGCAGGCGCTCT
>SLNF01000176.1 GCA_007133145.1 Nitriliruptorales bacterium | reverse complement strand
GGGCCCGGCCCCCGGCAGGCGTCGCGCCGACGGGTGCCGGGCGGAGGCCGGAGGCCCCTGGGATCGCGGACGTTGGACCCCTGCGCGGCTCGCCACAGCGGCGGACGCTACGGCGTGGAAGCGCGTGGCCGCAGGGTCGGCGCGATGGTGAGGGTGGGAGACGAGGTCGAGCATGGCACAGCCGCCGCCTCCGTGGCCACCGCCACCTCCGGGTGGCGGCCACCCACCACCGCCGGGCCCACCGCCACCTCCGGGATCGCCACCTGGACCCCCACCGCCGGGGGCGCCCCCGCCCCCTGTTGATGGCTATGGCTACCCGCCGGGCCGCGGGCCTTCCACCGAGCCGCTGTGGGACGCGCGGCCGCGGCGCGGGGGCAACCGGGGGCTCATCGTCGGCATCGTCGGCGGCGTGCTGCTGCTCGCGTTGCTCGGGGGTGGGGGGGCCTGGATCCTGCTCGCCGGTGACGACGACGTCGACCTCCCCCCCGCCCCGCAGCCCGAGCCCACCGAGCCCACCGAGGCGCCCCCCGGGGACAGCGACATCGAGGTGCGGCTGACGTGGTCGAGCCACGCCGATCTCGACCTCGAGGTCGTCGACCCCGACGGTGACTGGGTCTCCCACGCCGCGACCGAGGTGCCCTCCGGCGGCCTGCTCGAGGCCGACGCCAACGGCAACTGCGAGGCGACCACCGACCGTCCCAGCGAGTACATCCGTTGGCCGGCGCGCGCCGCGCCGACGGGCGAGTACGCCGTGCAGGTCTCCTACCCACTCGAGTGCGAGGGCGGTGAGGGGCCGCAGGACTTCGGCGTCGTCGTCCTCATCGACGGCGAGACCGCCGTGAGCTTCAACGACCTCATCGCTCCCGGTGAGGTCCTCGGGCTGCTGTCGTTCACCTACCCGGGGGCGGCCGTCGAGGATCTCCGCGAGCTCGTGGAGGAGGAGGCTGAGGAGGAGGCCGAGGCGGCGATCGCCACCGTCGAGGACCTGCCGTCGGGGTTGTTCTGCCGTGACCTCGCCCCGCAGGGCTTCGCCTACTGGGAGGCCGTGGCCTACTGGGAGCTCGAGGGCCGACCGACGCGGATGGACGCCTCGAACAACGGCATCCCCTGCGAGACGATCTACCCCGCGGGGGAGGTGCGCGACTACTGGGGCGACCTCTACCCTGGCGCCACCGGCACGCCGGTGCCGCCACGCGGGCTCACCTCGGTCTCCAACCTCCCGCCGGGCCTGTTCTGCCGGGACCTGCGGGCCATGGGCTACGACTACTGGGATGCGGCCCACTACTGGGAGCTCGAGGGCTTCCCGGCGCGCATGGACGCCTCCGGCAACGGCATCCCCTGCCAGACCGTCTACCCCGCCGACGAGGTCCGCGCCTACTGGGGCGGCAACCCCTGACCGTCCCTGGTGGGCCAGGCTGGCCGGCGGCGGCCGCTAGGCGGGCGGAGCGGGCGCGCGGCCCCGCTCGGCGGGCTTGACCGGCGTACCGGCGTCGAAGGCCCCGAGGCCGCGCCAGGCCAGCCGCGAGACGAGGTGGACCGCCTCGGCCTTGGGCATCGTCCCGCGCTCGACCCACCAGCGTGCGCCCTCCGAGGCAAGGCCGCGAAGGCTCGCGGCGAGGAAGAGCGCGGCGTCGGTGTCGAGGCCGGCGTCCTCGGCGATGAGCCCGGCGATCTGCGAGGCGACACGGTCGAACGCGCCCTCGACGGCGTCGCGCACCGCCTCGTCGGCGAGCTCGGCGGTGGTGAAGAGCAAACCGAAGCGGGAGTCCTCGACGAAGTCGAAGTACGCCGCGACGGCGCCGGTGACCCGCGCCTTGTTGTCGGTCGTGCCCTCGAGGGCGTCGCGCACCCGCGACTCCATCTCCTCGACGGCGTCGGCGACGAGCCCGAGGTAGAGGTCGCGCTTGGAGGGGAAGTGCTGGTAGAGGACCGGCTTGCTCACGCCCGCAGCCTCGGCGAGCGACTCCATCGACAGCCCGTGGTAGCCGTGCTCGGAGAAGAGGTTGCCGGCCACCTCGAGCAATTGCGTGCGCCGCTCCGCGGCGCGCAGGCGGGTGCGCATGCTCCTCATGTTACGCGTCGGTAACCGCGGGTTCGTGGCGCCGGTACCGCAGGCGCGCCTCGCAGGCGGCAGTCGAGGCTGGGGGCGTGGCGCTCCCGCGACCTCAGCCCTCGAGCCGCTCCCCGCGCAGGGCGGCCAGGAGGGCCTCCTGCAGCCAGCTGAGGTAGTGCAGCACCGCGCTCGCCGCGTCGTCGGGATCGGGGCCTGACTCCCAGTCCTCCTCGCTCGCGATGCCGAGGAGCGAGGCGAGGACGAGCCTGGCATCGTTCGTCGCCGAGAGCCAGGCCGCGGCAGTCTCCTCGTCGAGGGTCACCCGCCAGGTCGCGCGGTGGGTCTCCCCGCTGCCGAGGGTCTCGGCGAAGGCGTCGACGGCGCCGAGACGCTCCTCGAGCAGCCCCTCGGCGGCGAGCTCGCGGTACGACGCCTCGACGTCGGGGTCCTCCGACGCCCGCGGGAAGAGCCTGGCGTGGGCGCCGGGCGGGCCCGCCTCACCGCGCAGCACCGCGCGCAGCTGCCCCGGCAGCGTCGCGAGGAGGCTGCGCTCGGCGGCGGGCAGCGCCACCTCGACGCCACCGTCGACGGGGACGAGCTCCCGGCGGATCATGCGCGCGAGAGGGTGGCCTGGAGACCGTGGGCGTGCAGCCGCGCAACGTGGTGCTCGGCGCGCTCGCGCGGCTCGCTCGCGACGACGGCCTTGCCCTCGTGGTGGACCTGGAGCATGAGCCTCGTCGCGGTCGCCTCGTCGTAGCCGAAGAGCTTCTGCAGCACGTAGACGACATAGGACATGAGCGTGACCGGGTCGTTCCAGACGATGACCTGCCACGGTCGGTCGACCTCGTCCCGCGCCGAGGTCGTGCGCTCGGGTGCGATCCCTGGTGCGGTGCCCATGACACCTCGAGCGTAGCGGGCGGTCGGGCGGTTGGCGCCCGGTGTGCGGGGCGAGACTGCACGGGTCCCGTCAGCGCGCGAGGAGTTCCCTGATGCCCGACACCCAGGCCTGGCAGCCGACCCGCCCCTTCGCCCGGGCGCTCGTCGTCGCCGCCCACCCCGACGACGCGGAGTTCGGGGCCGCCGGCACGATCGCGCGCTGGACGGCGATGGGCACCGAGGTGCGCTACCTCGTCGTGACCGACGGTGCCTCGGGCTCAGCGGACCCGACGATGACCCGCGAGCGCCTCGCGGTGCTGCGCGAGGGGGAGCAGCGGCGCGCCTGCGCCGCGCTCGGGGTGACCGACGTGCGCTTCCTCGGCTACGACGACGGCTACCTCGAGCCGACGCTCGCGCTACGGCGGCAGGTCGCCGCGGAGATCCGCCGGCACCGCCCGGAGGCGATCATCACCTTCGACCCTCAGGTGCGCTGGCGACGCGACGGCATCGTCAACCACCCCGACCACCGCGCCGTCGGTGACGTCGTCCTCGACTGCATCAACCCGGCGGCCTCGACGCGGCTGTGGGATCCCACCCTCATCGACGAGGGCCTCGAGCCCTGGGATGTCGCCGAGGTCTGGCTCATGGCCTTCGGCGAGGGCGACGTCGTCGTCGACATCAGCGACACGTTCGAGCGCAAGATCACCGCGTTGCGCGCCCACGAGACCCAGCTCTCCGGCTGGGATCCCACCGGCCGGGTCGCCGAGTGGACCGCCCGCCACGGCGCGCGCATCGGCGTGGCCCACGGCGAGGCCTTCGACGTCCTGCGCCTGCGCGTCCTCGACGACGACGGCTCGGTGCCGGTGCGCGACAAGCCTCCGACCAACCCCAAGCCGGCCCGCTGAGCCACCGCGCCGTCGCAGGGGCCTCCTACACTGGGCGGCGCGGCGGCCCGGGCGCCACCTCCGGGCCACGGCACCGGAGCGACGCCATGCCCCTGCTCTTCCTCCTCGTCGTCGTCGTCGGCTTCGCCGAGCTGTGGGTGCTCATCGAGGTCGGCGGCGTCATCGGCGCGCCGGCGACGCTGCTCGCCGTCGTGCTCATCTCGCTGCTCGGCGCCGCGCTCGTGCGTCGCGAGGGCTTCAAGGCCTGGGGGCGCTTCCGGCGGGCCGTCGACGAGGGACGGCTGCCCGGCAACGAGGTCGTCGACGGCGCCCTGCTCCTGCTCGCCGGCGCCCTGCTGTTCACCCCCGGTTTCCTCACCGACGGCGTCGGGCTGCTGCTCGCTTTCGCGCCGACCCGTCTCGGCCTGCGCCGGCTGCTGGCCCGCCGCTTCCGTGCGACGACGGGCGTGAGCCAGGCCGGTGGCCGACGGCCTTCAGGGGAGGCCATCGACGTCGAGGTCGTCCGCGTCGAGCGCGACGAGCGGCCACCGCCCGGGGAGCTCACCGGCGGAGACGACGAGCGTGACTGAGGGCGCCCTCACCCCCTCCCAGCGGCGTGTCCGCGAGGGGCTGCTCGCCTGGACCGAGCCCCGACCGCCCGTCGACCCGGGCCTGGCGGCGCGGCTCCGCGAGCAGCTCACCGAGGCCACCGCGGAGGCCGCCGAGGCGCTGCCCGACGGCGCGGAGCTCTTCCTGTCGAAGAGCAAGCTCGACGCGCTGTCCTGCGACGGCCGCTACGTCGACTTCCTCGAGGGCGAGTTCACGTGGAGCGCGCCGATCGTCAAGGGCCAGCTCGCCCACCACGGCATCGAGATCGACTTCGCCGGCGGGCGCCAGCGCGACCCCGCCGAGGTCATCGACGTCGCGTGGCAGCGGCTCGTGGCCTCGGGGTCCTCCGCGGCGGCATTCCTCGAGGGCCTCGACGGCGCCGAGGCCGACGCGCTGCGTGGGCAGGCGCGCGGGCTGCTCACCGGCTTCCGGGAGCAGTTCCCAGCGCTGCCCGACAAGAAGGTCCACCCCGAGGACGCCCTGCGCGTGCGCCTGCACGGCGGTCGGCTCGTGCTCAGCGGCCGACCGGACCTGCGCCTGGGTGGGCCGACTTCGAACGTGCGACGCATGCTCCTGCTCGATCTCAAGACCGGCGGCCGCGACAGCCTGCGTCACCGCGCCGACATGCGCTTCTACGCGCTGCTCGCGACCCTCAAGCACGACGTCGCGCCGTTCCGGGTCGCGACGTACTACCTCGACGAGGCCGACTGGGACCACGAGGACGTCGACGAGGACGTCCTCGAGGCCGCTGTGCGCGACATCGCCGCGAAGGCGCCCCGGGCCGTCGCCCTCGAGCGCGACCGCCCGCCCGAGGAGGCGTGGCGGCTGCACGCCGCGCCGCACTGCCGCTGGTGCGGCCGCCTGGCGACCTGTCCCGCCGCGGCCGAGGCCGGCTACACCCCCGCGTGACCACGCGACGTCAGGAAGGAGGAACCGCCATGGCGAGCGCTGCGGCGTTCTTCGACCTCGACCGCACGCTCATGACCGGCTCGAGCGCCTACTACTTCGGCAAGGCCGCGTACCGCGAAGGGCTCCTGCCGCTGCCCCGCCTGCTCGCCGACGCGGCGAGCGGGCTACGCTTCCGGCTCTTCGGCGCGAGCGACGAGGGCTCCGCGGCCCTGCGCGACCGCATCCTCGCCTCGGTGGCCGGCCACGAGGCCGAGGCCCTGCACCTCCTCGCCCCGCAGGTCATCGAGGAGATCCTGCCGCGCATCACCCCGCAGGCCCAGGCGCTGCTCGACATGCACACCGAGGCCGGCCGGGCGGTGTGGATCATCTCGGCGAGCCCCGTGGAGATCGTCGCCGAGGTCGCCCGCGCCCTCGACCTCGATGGCGGGCTCGGCACGGAGTCGGAGATCGCCGACGGCGTCTACACCGGCGAGCTCGCAGGACCGTTCTGCTACGGCGAGGGCAAGGCCGAGGTCATCCGCCGCCTCGTCGCCGAGCGCGGCTACGACCTGCGGAGCTCCTATGCCTACTCCGACTCCGCAAGCGACCTGCCGATGATGCAGCTCGTCGGCAACCCCGTCGCGGTCAACCCCGACCGGCCCATGCTCGCCGTCGCCCACGCCCGCGGCTGGCCGGTCGTCGAGTTCAACCGCCAGAGCAAGCAGATCGTCCGCCTCGCCTCCGCCGCCGCGGCGAGCGCGGCGACCGCCGGCGCCGGCTACGCCGCCGGCCGGGTCCACGGTCGCCGGCGCAGCGAGGCCG
>SLNF01000359.1 GCA_007133145.1 Nitriliruptorales bacterium | reverse complement strand
GCCTGCGCCCGGGCGTCGAGGTCGCCCGCGACCGCGGCGGGCAGCACGTCGAGCAGCAGCGCCGCGCCGTGGCCGCCCGGCAGGCGTGAGGCGGGGCTGGCATGCGGGCCGTCGTAGGCGGCGAGCGCGTGGGCGAGCGCGTTGAGCCCGCTCGCGGCGAGCGCCTCTTCGGGCACGCCGACGCCCGCTTCGGGGTCGGCGAGCACGACGCGTGGGAGGGCTCGGGCGTCGCGCGCGGTGCGCTTGCGCCCCTCGCGGCTCACCGCCCAGACCGGGGTGGCCTCCGAGCCGGCAAGCGTCGTCGGCACCGCGACGAGGGGCAGACCGGTCGCCACCGCGACGGCCTTCGCAAGCCCCGTCGCCGCCCCACCGCCGACGCTCACGAGGACGTCGGCGGCGACCTCGCCTGCGTGGCCCGCCGCGGCCTCGACGTCGCGTGCGGGGACGTGGGCGCGGGCCTCGGCGCGAAGGCCCGCCACCGCGACGGGCAGCCGCCCAGCGAGCTCGGAGGCCAGCGGTGTCGCCGAGGGCGAGGCGAGCAGCAGCGGCCGCGAGACGCCGAGGCGCGCGAGCTCCTCCCCGAGGCGCGCACGCACCCCACGGCCGAGGACGAGGCGCTGGATGCCGTCGTCGGCGGTGAAGTGCAGGGTCACGGCGACACCACGAGATGGACGACGCCGCCGACGGCGAAGGTCGCTGCCGCAGGGGCGGGGCCGATTTCGGTCACGGCAGGTCGGCGCCGCCGGTGGCGGCGCGGAGCTTGGCGAACCAGGCTGCGGCGGCCCGCACCGCGTCGAGGCGCACCTCGTGCCCGCCGTCGCCGAGCGCGACCTCGACGGCCGCACCGCGCTCCTCGAGGGACGCGGCGAGGCGCTCGACGAGCGCGGGCGTGGCGATGGGGTCGGCGCGGCCGGCGCCGAGCCAAGCCGCAGTCTCCGAGAGGTCGGTCCCCGGCGGGTCGTCGAGGACCGGCATCGGCGCGAAGCCGAGGACGCCGCGCAGGGCGCCGGGCACGAGCAGGAGCATCGCCGTGGCGACGTTCGCGCCGTTGGAGAAGCCCACCGCATAGCGCGGACGCCCCTCGAGTCCCTCGGCGGCGACGGTCTCGTCGAGGAAGGTCGCGAGCTCGGCGGTGCGCTGGGCGATCTCGGCGTCGTCGAAGGTGAACGGGTAGGGGCCCGGCTGTCCGGTCGGGATCCGGCGGAAGAAGCGCGGCACGCCGTCAGCCTCGACGACGGGGCCGCGTGGGGCGATGAGCGCCGCACCCGGGGCGATCGCCCGGGCGACCGGCAGGAGGTCGCGCTCGCTGCCCCCGGTGCCGTGGAGGACGAGGAGGACTGGGGCGTCGGGCTCCGAGGGCGGCTCGACGACGTGGACGAGCCTCGTCATGCCGCGCCCCCGTCGGGCGGCGGGGCGTCGGTGCGGCGCGCGTAGGGGTCGTCGGGTTCGTCGGGGAGCTTGAGCTCGGGCAGCGCCGCGGCGATCTGCTCGCGCCGTGGCTCGAGCCACGGCGGCAGGCGCAGGCTGCGGCCGAGCTCGAGCAGGGGCTCGTCGACGGTGAAGCCAGGCGGGTCGGTGGCGATCTCGAGGAGCACCCCTCCGGGCTCACGGAAGTAGATCGAGTGGAAGTAGTTGCGGTCGATGATCGGCGTGACGTCGACGCCGCGGCCGGCGATCTGCTCGCGCCAGGTCGCCTCGGTGTCGTCGTCGGGGGCGCGGAAGGCGACGTGGTGGATCGTGCCCGCGGCGACGAGGCCCTGCGGGGCGTCGGGCTCGGCGAGGACGTCGACGCGCCGGCCGGGCCCGCCCTCGCCGACGTCGAAGCGGTAGCGGTCACGGGACTCGTCGACGAGCCCGAAGCCCATGAGGTCGGTGAGCAGCTCGGCGGTGGGGTCGAGGCCCCGCTCGCTCATCGTCACCGAGTGGAAGCCACGCACCTGGTGCTCGACCGGCACGGGGCTCTGCTGCCACGGCTCGATCTCCGGGGCGTCAGCGTGGGCCACGAGCTCGATGACGAGCCCGTCGGGGTCGTGGAAGGACAACGCCTCCTCGTCCATCCGGCTGACCGGGTCGCCGACCTCGACGCCGAGGCCGGTGAGGCGCCCGTGCCACCACCCGAGCGAGCCCTGCGGGATCGACAGCGACATCACCGTGGCCTGGCCGGTGCCGCGCCGCCCGCGGGGCACGCCCGGCCAGGGGAAGAACGTGAGCACGCTGCCGGGCGTGCCCCGCGCGTCCCCGTAGTAGAGGTGGTAGGTGTCCGGCGCGTCGAAGTTCACCGTCTGCTTCACGAGGCGCATCCCGAGCGTCGTGGCGTAGAAGTCGACGTTGCGCTGGGGGTCGGTCGCCACGGCGGTGACGTGGTGGATGCCGAGGGGCTGGACGGGCATGGCGGCTCCTGTGCTGGGACGTGGGACCCGGCGGACGGCTCTGGCGTCAACGTGCCTCGAGCAGCGTTCCTCATCGCGATCATTCGTAATCGAATGATCTTCCCGATGCGCCGTGGGCCTGCCGCGTGCCGCAGGCCGCCGGGGTGCTAGCATCCCCTCGGTCCGCGACCCGAAAGGCGCCGCGGCACGCCGGGATAGCTCAGTCGGCAGAGCGAGTCACTCGTAATGACTAGGTCCGGGGTTCGATTCCCCGTCCCGGCTCCATGACGATGGCGCGCCGCGCACCCGTGGCGCTCGGTGCGCCCCGACCCGGGAGGCCCGTGATGGAGGCTCCGACGTTCGCCGGTGCACTACAGGCGGTCCGCGAGGATCCCGATGCGCGCTTCGCCGCGCTGCTCGCGGGGGTCTTCGCCTTCGCCCTGGCCTTCGCGATGGGGTTCGCCATCGGCACGACCCTCGCCGAGGGCGAGGCGACGGTGGAGGACGAGGCGCCGGGCAAGGCCTAGCCACCCCGACCCGGCCGACGGGGACGACGGCTAGGGCGCCCGCTTCGGCACGACGACCACGGGGCACGTCGCGTGGTGGACGACCTGCTGGCTCACCGAGCCGAGCAGCAGCCCGGCGAAGCCGCCGTGGCCGCGCGAACCGACGACGATGAGGTCGGCGTCGTCGGCCCGGGCGAGGAGCGCCTCGGAGGCCCGTCCCCGCGTGACGACCGGCTCGATGGGCACCTCGCCGCTGGCGACGTCGGCGAGCAGGCGCTTCACGAAGTCCTCCGCGGCCTGACGGGCCTCGTCCTCGATGCCAGCCCGCAGGTGCTGGCCGTCGACGGCGGAGTAGGGGTAGTAGCCGGACAGCGGCTGGTAGGCGTGGACGAGCACGATGCGCCCCCCGCGGGCATCCGCCTCCCCGACCGCCCACTCGAAGGCCTTGCGGGCCCCGTCGGACTCGTCGACCCCGACCACGACGGTGTGCATCGCCGGCCTCCCTGCGCGGACTCCACGATCAGGACCTCTGTGCGCAGCCTCCCCGGTCCCTCGTCGAACCGCACCGGCCGCGGGTCCTTCCTCAGTGGACCGGGCGACCTGCCCCCGGCGGGCTCACACCTCTGCAGCCTCCTGCCGGACGTCCTCCTCGTCACCGGCGCCGGAGCGACGCGCCAGTCCGAGCGCGAGGAGGGCCACGCTCACGGCGGCGATCGCGATGAGAGTCCAGGTCGGCAGGTAGTAGGTGAAGCGCGTCTCCACCCCGGAGAGCCGCACGATGCTCTCGTAGCCCGACGGCACGCCAGCGACGTCCCCGCCGATCGAGTTCGTCACGACGTTCCAGTGCAGCCCCGCGACGGTGAGGAACGCCGCGAAGGCGGCGAGCCAGTCGTTGTTCCAGATCCGGGGGCCGAGCCGGTGCCGCAGGAACAGGTAGAGCCCGTAGGTCAGGATGAGCAGCAGGCCCGCGCTGATCTTGTTGCGGATGACCGGACTGTTGATCGACGCCTCGAGGGAGTGGATCGCGAAGCCGCTCACCATGCCGCCGACGCTCACGACGGTGCCGATCCAGATCGCCCAGAGCGCCGCCATGTCCGCCGCGGGCGCGAGGTGACGGAAGCGCGCGCCGACGGGGAAGCGCACGAGGAAGAGCCCGACCGCGGCGAAGGTCCCGAAGGCGAGCGCGCCGGTGAGGACGTGGACGATGATCGAATGGAATGCGGGGTTCATGCGTCGGTCCTCTCCGGGCTGAGGGCGTCCTCGTCCACGACGGCCTCGGCGCCGTCACGCTGCTTGCCGACCCTGCGCGCGAGGGGCACGAAGGCCACCGTCACGGCCACGATGAAGAGCAGCCAGACGGCGCTCGTCGCCAACCACTGCCCGATGATCTCCGGCCGGAACTCCGACTCGAGGGCGTAGAAGGCCATCTTCTCCTCCTCGTGCGCCTCGTAGAAGGAGGCGTTGGCCTCGACGTTCCCCGCGCCGGCGTGGGAGGCCCGGTCGGTGATGTAGTCCCAGCCGATGACGCCGGGGTAGAACAGCGTCACCGTCTCGCGGTCGAGGGCGTCCCAGTCAGGCGGCCCGTCGACGCGCACGGCTTCGATGTCGGCATCGCGCCCGAGCCCGAGGGAGCGTGGCATCCCGATGTAGTGCCAGCGGTTGCCGGTGCCGTTGGCGTGGACCGCGAAGGCGACGTCGTAGCGGCCGAACTCCTCGAGCGCCTTGTCCTGCCCCTCCGCGCCAGTGTCGAGGGCGCGCTGGAGCTCGAGGTCCCAGGACCCGTCCCGGGCGATGCCCTGGGCGAAGATCGCCCCCCGCGGCCCCTCGGGCTCGCTGAGGACACGCCGTGGGATCGCATCCCCGTCCTGCCAGTCGTGGTCGGGGTCGAACGGGACCGCGGTGTCCTCACCCAGGTAGTAGACGTCGTCGTGGGTGTAGTCGAGATCGAGGACCCGATCCCACGACATCGCATGCTGGCCCGTGGCGTCGGGGTCGAACATGAACTCCGGCTGCTCGGCGTCGTCGTCGAAGTTCGTGGAGTACGGCCCCTCGCCGTCGTCGCTGATGCGGTGGTCGAGGACGAACTGGTCGTCGGAGAAGCCGATGGGGTTCGAGCGGTGCGCCCGCCAGTGCCAGAGGTCGAGGAAGTAGCCCTGCTGCTGCAGGCCGGCGATGTCGTCGTCGGAGCGGCGGCTCGCCCAGTCGGTCTGGTCCTCGAGCGTCTCGGGCAACTGCTTGCGCAGGTCGTCGGTGCCCTCGCCGTAGACCGCCTCCACCTCATCGCCCTCGGTGTCCTCGGGGCTCATGTTCCTCGTGAAGCTGTGCACCGTCATGAAGCCGCCGTAGTGCTCGAAGCCGTCGACGGACCCGTCGTCGAGCAGGAAGGTGAGCCGGTCCTCGTTGAGCGCCGCGATCGCCCCGTCGGGCTCCCCGCCGTGGCGGACCCACTCACCGTCCTCGTAGACGAGGAAGTCGTGGTGGAACCCGGGGTTGTCGGTCTCCCAGGAGAACCGCCAGTAGATCTGGTCGTCGTCGTACGCCGCCTGGACCGTGAGCTCCTTCGTGAGCTCGTCGGTGCCGGGCTGCGCCGTGCCGTAGCGCCCCTCCCCTTCCCGGACCCCGGTGGAGGCCAGGAGGAGGGAGACGAGCGTGACGAGGGCGGCGACGACGACCACCCCTCCGAGGGCGAGGCGGTCAGACATGACTGGCTCCTGCTTCGTCGGCGCGGCGACTGAGGCCAGCGGGCCTCTCGGGCTGGGGAGGATGTGGTGGCTCCACCGTCCCCCTCACCAGGAGTGGCAGACTAAAGGAGCCCGGACCGAAGATCCAGCGCCAAAGAGGGTCACCGGGCCGCCCCTCACCCGGCCGAAGGGCCCTGCGGGAACGGGTCTCGGATGCGGCCGTCGGTGATCTCCACGACGCGGTCGGCGTACCCGGCGACCCGCTCGTCATGGGTGACGACGAGCCCCCCACGCCCGGTGGCCCGCGCGAGCGCGGCGATGCGCTCCATGACCTGCGATCCGCGCGCCGCATCGAGGTGGCTCGTCGGCTCGTCGGCGAGGAGCAGCACGGGATCGTTGGCGAGAGCGCGTGCCACCCCGACGCGCTGTTGCTCGCCCCCCGAGAGGGCACGCGGCAGGGCCGTCGCGCGATCGGCGAGCCCCACCTCGGCGAGCAACGCCCGGCTGCGCGCCTCCGCCTCGGCCTTCGGGAGCCCGGCGAAGGACCCCACGACGGCGACGTTCTCCTCGATCGTGAGGTAGGGC
>SLNF01000235.1 GCA_007133145.1 Nitriliruptorales bacterium | reverse complement strand
CGGGTCGTCTCGCTCATGGGCCACAGCATCCCGCCGGGGCGTTGCGTCGACCATCGGGGCTTTCCCTGACCAACCCCGGAGGCGAGGACGTGCCCGGGGCCCTCAGCGGCGCGATCTCAGGGGGATCCCCGAGATGGGTCCGGTCGTCGCGGCGCCACCGCTGTGCGACGATGGCCAGGGCAGCCGCGGGCGACGCGTGGGCGCGGCGAGCCGGCTGCCGGGGAGGCGCCACCGGTCGGCTGTGGAGGCGTGCGAGCGCAGGGAGGGCGCAGGGTGACCCAGACCGCGGAGCCGACGGCGGCCGGCGCGGCGAGGCCGCGTCGGACCTTCCGCCGCTCGGGCGCGGACCGGGTGCTCGCCGGCGTCGCCGGTGGGCTCGCCGCATGGCTCGGGCTGCCCGCGGTCGTCGTGCGCGTCGGCTTCGTCGTCCTCGCCGCGGCCGGGCCAGCCGGGCTCATCCTCTACGCGGTGGCCTGGCTCGTCTCCGCCGACCCCGACGAGGCCGCCGAGGCACCGGCGCGGGAGCCGCTGACCGCCCTCCAACTCGCCGGCCTCGGCGCGGTGGCCCTCGGGGGGCTCCTCGCCCTGCGCGAGCTCGGGCTGTGGGCCGGCGACGCGCTCGTCTGGCCGCTCGCGCTCGCCGCGGCCGGCTCGGCGGTGATCTGGGCCCGTGGCGGGATGACCCAGACGGGCACGGCCGGCGCACCGGCGGGCCTGCTCGACGGGCGCGGGGCGCTGGTCCGCGTCGGCGCCGGCGTCGTCCTCGTCGCGCTCGGGCTTGCGGCCTTCATCGCCGCCAACGACGCGCTCATGGCCGCCGGCGGTGCGCTCATGGGCGTCGTCGTCACCGTGCTCGGCGTCGGCCTCATCGCCGGGCCGTGGGGGGTGCGCGTCGCCCGCCAGCTCGCCGCGGAGCGCCGTGAGCGCATCCGCTCGGAGGAGCGCGCGGAGATGGCCGCCCACCTCCACGACTCGGTGCTCCACACGCTCGCGCTCATCCAGCGCGCCGACGACGGCGCGGAGATGGCCAGCCTCGCCCGTGCCCAGGAGCGCGAGCTGCGCGCCTGGCTCTACGGGGGTCGGGACGCCGTCGGCGCGGAGACGCTCACGACGCTCGTCGAGGCCCTCGCAGGTCGTGTCGAGCGCCTGCACCGTGTGCCCGTCGAGGCCGTCGTCGTCGGCGATGCCCCGCTCGACGAGCGGGTGCGCGCCCTCGTCGACGCGGCGGGGGAGGCCCTCGTCAACGCCGCGCGCCACGCCGGGGCCGACCGTGTCTCGCTCTACCTCGAGGCGCAGCCCGACGTCGTCACCGCCTACGTGCGGGACGAGGGCACGGGCTTCGACCCCGACCTCGTGCCGGCCGACCGCCACGGCATCGCCGCCTCGATCCGCGGGCGCATGGCGCGCCACGGCGGGCGCGCGGAGGTCCACAGCGCCGTCGGCGAGGGCACCGAGGTCGTGCTCGAGCTGCCGCGGGAGGTGGGAGCGTGAGCGCGCTGCCCCCGCCCGCGGCGCCCCTGCGGGTCTTCCTCGTCGACGACCACCGCCTCTTCCTCGCCGGGGTCCGCGCCGAGCTCGAGGGCACCGTGGCGATCGTCGGGGAGGCGAGCGACGTCGAGGCGGCCGTCGCGGGGATCGGCGAGGCCCGCCCCGACGTCGTGCTCGTCGACGTCCACATGCCCGGTGGGGGCGGCGCCGAGGTCATCGCCCGGGTGCTTGCGACCGCGCCGGAGGTGCGCTTCCTCGCGCTGTCGGTCTCCGACGCCGCCGAGGACGTCATCGCCGTGATCCGCGCCGGCGCCCGCGGCTACGTGACGAAGACCATCGCCCCGGCCGAGCTCGCCGACGCCGTCGCGCGGGTGCACGAGGGCGACGCGGTGTTCAGCCCCCGCCTCGCCGGCTTCGTCCTCGACGCCTTCGCCGCGGAGGCCCCGCCGCCGGCCGACCCCGACCTCGACCAGCTCACCGCCCGGGAGCGCGAGGTGCTCCGGCTCATCGCCCGCGGCTACGCCTACAAGCAGGTCGCCCGACGCCTCGAGATCTCCATCAAGACCGTCGAGACCCACGTCTCCTCGGTCCTGCGCAAGCTCCAGCTCTCGAGCCGCTACGAGCTCACCCGCTGGGCCTCTGACCGCCGCATCGTCTGAGCCGGGCTGCGCTCAGCCGGCGTCGTCGCCGCGCACCCGGGCATCGGCGGCCGCCGACGCCGTGGCCATCTCCTCGCGGTAGGCCTCGAGACGCCCGGCGAGGGCGTCGTCGGTGGTGGCGAGGATGCGGGCGGCGAGCAGCCCGGCGTTGCGCGCCCCGCCGACGGCGACCGTGGCCACCGGCACGCCCTTGGGCATCTGCACGATCGACAGCAGCGAGTCGAGGCCGTCGAGGGTGCGCAGCGGCACCGGGACCCCGACGACCGGCAGCGTCGTCGCCGAGGCGAGCATGCCCGGCAGGTGGGCGGCCCCGCCGGCGCCGGCGACGAGCACTCGCAGCCCGCGCCCGCGGGCCTGCGCGGCGTAGTCGAGCATCGCGAAGGGGCGTCGGTGCGCCGAGAGCACCCGTACCTCGTGGGCGACGCCGAGCTCGGTGAGCGCCTCGACGGCCTCGCCCATGACCGGTAGGTCGCTGTCGGAGCCCATGAGGACGCCGACGAGGGGATCAGCGGGCATCGTCTGCCTCCTCGGTGAGGATCGCCGCGGCGCGCTGCGCGCGGGCGCGGGTCTCGGACGGGTCGTCGCCGACCGCGGTGACGTGGCCGAGCTTGCGTCCGGGGCGGGCGCCCTTGCCGTACCAGTGGACGGCCACGCCGGGCACCGCGAGCGTCGCCGCGCGCGCCCGTCGCGGGTCGTGCCCGTCGGCGGGGCCGAGGATGTTGACCGTCGCCGCCGCGCCGACGGTCATCGTCGTCGCCCCCAGCGGCCAGTCGAGCACGCCGCGCAGGTGATTGGCGAACTGCGAGGTCGCCGCCCCGTCGATCGTCCAGTGCCCGGAGTTGTGCGGCCGGGTCGCGACCTCGTTGACGAGCACGCGACCGTGCTCGACGAAGAGCTCGACGGCGAGGATGCCGACGGCGTCGACGACGGCGCCGACGCGGTCGGCAACGGCGGTGGCCTCGTCGAGGACCGCCGCGGGCAGCCCGGCGGGGGCGAGGAGCTCGGTGCAGATCCCGTCGACCTGGACGGTGAGGGTCGGCGGGTAGCGCACGGTCTCGCCGCCGGGGCGACGGGCGACGAGCACGGCGAGCTCGGCGTCGAGGGCCACGGTGCGCTCGGCGAGCACCGGAGGGCCGCCGAGCGCCTCGAGCGCCGTAGTCGCCGCGTCGGGACCGTCGATGGTGACGACGCCGCGGCCGTCGTAGCCGCCGAGCGGGGCCTTGAGGACGAGTGGCCAGCCGAGGGCCTCGCCGGCGGCGCGCACCCCGTCGGCGTGCTCGGCGACCGCGTGCTCGGGCACCGGCAGGCCGTGGGCGGCGAACTGCGTGCGCTGGTGGATCTTGTCCTGGGCGAAGCGCAGCGCCCGCGGCGAGGGTCGCAGCACCGCGCCGGCCTCGACGGCCTGCCCGAGCGCGGCGGGGTCGACGAGTTCGTGGTCGAACGTCAGCGCGTCGCAGTCTGCGGCGAAGGACACGAGGTCGCCGCCGACGGTGACGTCGGGGCAGCGCTGCGCCGCGGCGTCGGAGGGGTCGGCGGCGAGCAGGGCGAGGCCGACGTCGAGGGCGATCGCCTCGGGCAGCATCATGCGGGCGAGCTGCCCGGCGCCCACGACGCCGACGCGCGGGTGGGTCACGGTCGGTCTCCTCCGGGGTCGGGCCCGCGGCAGCCGGGCGTACCGACGGCGGATGTGGCCTGTCGCCGCTGATCCTCGCATGACCGCGCCGTCGGCGCCCACCGTGCACGGCGCGGCGCGCTCGGCCGGCGCGGCGCGCTAGCCTGCCGGGATGCGCGAGACCCCCCACGTGCTCGACGACGGCCTCGTGGCCGAGGTGCTGTCCGCGGCGCTCGCCGGGGGCGCGGGCTTCGCCGAGGTCTACGCCGAGCGGCGCCGCAGCCGCTCGGTCGGCCTCGACGACGGCCGTGTCGAGGACGTCGTCAGCGGCCTCGACCTCGGCGCCGGCGTGCGCGTCGTCGACGGACTGCGCACCGGCTACGCCTACACCAACGTCCTCTCCCGCGAGGCGCTGCTCGACGCCGCGCGGGCCGCGGCGACGGCGGTGCAGGGGCAGGCCCGCGTGGCCGTGGCCGACCTCACCGAGGTCGTGCCGCCCGTGCGCCACCCCGTCGCGCGCGACCCCCTCGATGCCGACGGCCCTGCCCTCGCCGCGCTGTGCCGTCGCGCCGAGGACGCCGCGCGCAGCGAGGACGCCGCGGTCGTCCAGGTCGCGGTGCGCTACGCCGACATCGTCCAGGGGGTCTTCCTCGCCAACTCCGAGGGGCACCGCTCGACCGAGGAGCGCGTGCGCACCCGGCTGGTCGCCCAGGCCGTCGCCGCCCGCGACGGCGAGATCCAGACCGCCCACGAGGCACCCGGCGGCGCCGTCGGCCACGAGCTCTTCGAGGCCCACCCGCCCGAGGCGATCGGGGCGCGGGCGGCGCGCCGGGCGGTGACGCTGCTCGACGCCGACCCCGCGCCGATCGGCGAGTTGCCGGTCGTGCTCGCCCCCGGCAGCGGCGGGGTGCTCTTCCACGAGGCCTGCGGACACGGCATGGAGGCCGACCTCATCGCGAAGGGCGCGAGCGTCTACGCCGGCCGGGGCGGTGAGCGCATCGGCACCGAGGCGGTCAGCGTCGTCGACGACGCGAGCCTCGTCGGCCACTGGGGCTCCTTCGGCCTCGACGACGAGGGCGCGCCGGCCCAGCGGACCGTCCTCTTCGACGCCGGCGTCTGCACCGACGTGCTGTCCGACCGCATCCGCGCGGCCCAGCTCGGGGTTCCCCGCAGCGGCAACGGGCGCCGCCAGTCCTACGCCCACCTGCCGATCCCGCGGATGACGAACACCTTCATCGTCCCCGGCGGCGAGGACCCCGAGGCGATCGTCGCCGGTGTCGAGCACGGGCTCTACTGCGACGCGCTCGGCGGCGGACAGGTCAACCCCGCCACCGGTGAGTTCGTCTTCGGCGTCGACCTCGCCCACGTCATCGAGCGCGGCGAGCGCACCCGCGCGGTGCGGGGCGCGAACCTCGTCGGCGACGGTCCGACGGTGCTCGCGAGCGTCGGTGCGGTCGCCTCGGACTTCGACGTCCGGCAGGGGATCTGCGGCAAGGACGGGCAGGGCGTGCCCGCCGGGCTCGGCAACCCCACGCTCCTGCTCGAGCGCATCACCGTGGGAGGGACCGGGGCGTGAGCGAGCTCACCGACGTCCTCGACCGCGTCCTCGAACTGGCCGCGCCCGGTGAGGCCCTCGAGGTCTACGGCGTCGACCGCGCAGAGACGACGGTGCGCGCCCAGGACGGCGACGTCGAGTCGCTCTCGCGCTCGCGCAGCCGCGGTGTGGGCATCCGCGTGCTCGCCGGCGGGGCCTTCGGCTACGCCCACACCGCCGACCTCGGCCAGGCCGCGCTCGCCGCGACGCTCGAGGCCGCCCGGCGCAACGCCGCCGCCGCCGACGCCGACGAGGCCAACGTCCTGCCCGACGCGGCCGACGCCGCACCGATCGAGGGCCTGCTCGATCCCGAGGCCGCCGAGGTGGGCGTCGACGAGCGGGTCGCGCTCGCGCTCGACCTCGAGGCGGCGGTGCGCGGCGCCGGCGCCCCCGCCAAGGGCGTCGACGTCGCCCTCGTCGGCGACGGCGTCGGCGAGGAGGCGATCGCGACGACGACCGGCATCCGCGACCGCGTCGAGCGCAGCGAGGCCTACGCCCTCGTCGAGGCGCTGTGCGAGGCCGACGGCGGCGCGACGTCGGCGACCGGGGTGCGCTTCGCCCGCAGCCCACGTCGCCTCGACGTCGCCGGAGCCGCCGCCGAGGCCGTCGAGCGGGCCGCGCGCCTGCTCGGGGGCCGCAAGCCGCCGAGCGGCGCGCTGTCGGTCGTCCTCGACCCCACCGCCCGTGAGGTCGGCCTCGACGAGCGCGTCGCGCTCGCCCTCGAGCTCGAAGCCGCGGTGCGGACCGCCGGCCACCCCGCCAAGGGCGTCGACGCCGCGATCGGCGGCGACGGCGT
>SLNF01000292.1 GCA_007133145.1 Nitriliruptorales bacterium | reverse complement strand
CGCGGGGTCGTCGTCGCCGAGCGACTCGGCGGTGAGCCACACCGCCTCGGCCTCGCCCTCGATGCGCGGCGACGCCGGCCCGCCGGTGGCCTCGGGGTCGGGGTCGCGGCGCAGCCGCGGGTCGGGGGAGGCCACCGGTGGGGCGTCGCGCCCGGCGTCGGGCCAGTCCTCCACCGGGCAGGCCTCGGCGAGCGCGCAGGTCGCGCACAGTCCCGGGGCGCGGCGCTCGACCTGGCGCCGGCTGAAGCCGTAGCGCCGGGCGTTGCCGGTGCCGACGGTCCACTGCCAGCCGGTGCGATTCGCCGCCCGGGAGCCGTCGAGGAGGTGGCGGAAGAACGCCTCCTCCCCGGCTCGCCAGTCGCGGCCGTGGCGCACCGACCACTGCGAGGCGAGCCACATGCGCGCCTGATTGACGACCCAGCCGTCGCGCCGCAGCTCCGAGGTCGCGAGCGCCATGCACGCCATGCGGCCGTCCCAGGGGTCGTGCTCGTCGCGGCCGCCGCGGACCGGCTCGCCGCGCAGCGGTGCGGCGAGCGTCGGGCCGAGGCGTGCGTAGAGGTGCCGCGCGTACTCCTGCCAGCCGAGCTCGTCGCGGAACTTGTCGCGGTCCTTCGCCGGCCCGTCGGCGACGGCCGCCCACAGGTGCGGCAGGTCGAGCAGGCCGTGGCGGATGTAGGGCGAGAGGCGGGAGGCGCCCCGCCGGTGCTCGGGCCACACCTCGTTGCGCTCGGCGGCGTAGCCGGCGACGTCGAAGGCGGCGAGGGCGGCGTCGGCGGCGCTCTGCCCGCCGCGGAAGGCCGGCGACGGCGTGGGCTCGTCGGCGACGCAGTCGGCGAGGTGGGTGCGCACCCAGGCCGCCACCGCGGTGGGCTCACCCGGCGGGGTCGGCAGCGCGGTCGTCTCCATCGTGTCCTCTCGCCTCCGCCGCCACGGGATGTACCCCGCGGTGGCCCCCGACCGAACCTCGGTGGCCTCATGACGCAGGCGCGGCGACGCCGGCCGCGAGATGCGATGCTGCGAGCGGGGCCGCCGGGCACCGTCGATCGTGAGGAGGGCAGCGGCGTGACGCTCACCCATCGTCTCTGGATGGACCGGGCGCTCGAGGAGGCGCGCGCCGCCGAGGCCGCCGGCGACGTCCCCGTCGGCGCGGTCGTCGTCGCCGCCGGGCAGGTGCTCGCCTCCGGGCGCAACCGCCGCGAGGTCGACGCCGACCCGACCGCGCACGCCGAGGTCGTCGCGATCCGTGCGGCCGCCGCCGCGCGGGGGTCGTGGCGGCTCGAGGGCTGCACGCTCTACGTCACCCTCGAGCCCTGCGCGATGTGCGCCGGGGCGATCGTCCTCGCGCGGCTCCCGGCGCTCGTCTACGGCGCGACCGACCCCAAGGCCGGCGCGGTCGGGTCGCTCTACGACCTCTGCCGCGACGAGCGGCTCAACCACCGCGTCGAGGTCACGAGTGGGGTGGGCGCGGAGGCCTCCGCGGCGTTGCTGCGACGGTTCTTCCGCGCCAAGCGGGCCCGGTCGCGAGACGACGACGACGTTGCTACCCTCCCTGAGCCCGGTGGAGTCGCATAGCCCGGCCTAGTGCGCCGCACTCGAAATGCGGTAGGGGCCTCGCCCCTCGTGGGTTCGAATCCCACCTCCACCACGTCCGCCGCCCCCGTCGCAGGACCCGCTCCGTCGCTGCCGCGAGGCGGTGGCCGTCGCCGCTGGGAGGGCCATGCGCTACCGCCCCGACCCCGCCCGCTACGACGCCATGCCGTATCGCCGCTGTGGTCGCAGCGGGCTCGACCTGCCCGAGATCTCCCTGGGGCTGTGGCAGAACTTCGGCCACGACCGGCCCTTCGCCGGCCAGCGCCAGGTCGTGCTCCGCGCCATCGACGCCGGGATCACCCACCTCGACCTCGCGAACAACTACGGACCGCCGCCGGGCGCGGCCGAGGAGCTCGTCGGCCGGCTGCTCGCCACCGACCTGCGCGGCCACCGCGATGAGCTCCTGCTCTCGACGAAGGCCGGCTACGGGATGTGGCCGGGACCCTACGGCGACCGTGGGTCGCGCAAGCACCTCCTCGCAAGCCTCGACCAGAGCCTCACCCGGCTCGGCGTCGACCACGTCGACGTCTTCTACTCCCACCGCGCCGACCCCGACACCCCGCTCGAGGAGACGATGGGCGCCCTCGACAGCGCGGTGCGGGCCGGCAAGGCGCGCTACGTCGGGGTGTCGTCCTACGGGCCCGAGCGCACCCGCCGGGCGGCCGAGCTCCTCGCCGGACTCGGCACGCCCTTGCTCATCCACCAGCCCTCCTACTCGCTGCTCAACCGCTGGATCGAGGGCGAGCTCCTCGACGTCCTCGACGAGCTCGGCGTCGGCAGCATCGTCTTCAGCCCATTGGGTCAGGGCCTGCTCACCGACAAGTACCTCGACGGGATCCCCGAGGGCTCCCGGGCGGCCGAGGGCGGGTCGCTGACCGACGAGATGCTCAGCGAGGAGAACCTCGCCCGGGTCCGCGCCCTCGGCGCGATCGCCCGGCGACGTGGGCAGAGCCTCGCGCAGATGGCGGTGGCCTGGGTGCTACGGGACCCGCGGGTGACCTCCGCGCTCGTCGGCGCCCGCGACGTCGCCCAGCTCGAGAGCACGCTCGCCGCGCTCGACGGCGCGCCTTTCAGCGACGAGGAGCTCGCCGAGATCGACGTCCACGCGGTCGACGGGGGCATCGACCTCTGGGAGCCCTCCCGGCGGGTGTGACTCGACGCCTGCGTGGCGCGCTCGTGCGCACCCGTCACCTGTGGCGGCAAGAAAAGGGTTGCCAAGCGTCAGATGCTTGGCACACTACGCGCGACGCGGGACGCTGCTCCCTTCCCCCAGCGCGTCTGCGAGCAGAGGTGACACGCGATGGTCAACCGGGACCTGCTCCTCGTTGAGCTCGAGGAGCTCGGTGCCGACCCCGAACGCTACCTCGACACGGCGCGGCGGCGTGGATCCACGCTCGTCGTGACCCTCGGCGGCAAGCCGCAGATCACGGTCGACGGCCCCGAGGCGCTCGCGATCGTCGAGGCCGAGCTCGCGGCGCGCCGGGACGACGGTGCCTGGGTCACGCCGATCGGCGCCCCGGTGGAGGATGCGGGGCGACGCGTCGACCTCAGCGCGTAGGCGGGGTGGCGGCCTCCGCCCCGGCCGCTGCGGCGTCGACGGCGCCCTCGGGTCCGCTCCGCCGAGCCGTGCCGAGCGCCACGGCGACGAGACGAACGAAGAGCGCGAAGGCCACCATCGCGAGGGCCTGGTGGGCGAGGCTCAGCGGCAGGGGAGCGAGCGCGAGGAGGTTCCAGGTCCCCACCCCGAGCTGGACGAGGTAGACCGCGCCGAGGTGCGCCCCGGCGCGGGTCACCTCCGGGGTGCGTCGCAGCCCGGTGACCGTGGCGGCGGCGACGAGCAGGCCGGCGCCGAGCACGGCGGCGAGGAAGGGGTGGAGGACGCGCACCCGCACGACGAGGGGCGCCTCGGGGGAGAAGTCGAGCGCGATGCCCTCGGCGACGCTGTCGACGGGGGCGAAGAGGTCCCCGAGCGCCGCGATGCCGCCGGTGAAGACGAGGGCGTAGAACGCCACCGTCGAGGCGGCGAGCACGAGTGCCGTCGCGGTCTTGCCGCCCACCCGCCAACGCCCCGGCGACCGCGGCCCGGCGTAGAGCACGGCGAGGGTGAGTGCGCCGAGCTGCGAGAAGCTGTTGACGAGGTGCAGGGGCAGGACGAAGGCCCGTAGCGGGTCGGTGCTCTCCCCGGTGAGCCCCGCGAGGACCGTCCACGCCCCCACGAGGGACTGGGCGACGAAGAAGACCGCCGCGACGGCGACCGCGGGCAGGACGCCGGGGTGGTCGCGTCGCCGACGGATCGCCGCGACGAGGAGGGCGAGGCCCACGAGACCCACGGCGACGGTGAGCAGGCGGTGGCCGAACTCGAGGAGCGTGGCGAACTCGGGATCGACGGGCACGACCTCGCCGTGGCAGGTGGGCCAGTCGGTGCCGCAGCCGTCACCCGAGCCGGTCGCGCGCAGGAGCGTGCCCTGGAGGTTGAGCACGAAGGTGCTCACGAGCGCGGTCCAGGCGAGGGCCCGGAGGGAGACGCGTGGCATCGACGACCTCGCGGAGCGGGCGTGCGGGCGCCCCTACGGTAGCCCGTCGCCGATGTCGGTGCCCCGTGGCGCAGGGTTGCGCTGGCTGTGATGATGAGGGCTCGCAAGGCATGCCGTGCGATCCCACAAGGGAGGACGTCCTCTCATGGCCTACGACACCTCCGGCGCTGCCGGGACGCCACCGCCCCCGCCCCAGGGCGACCCGCCCGGCACCGTCGGCGCCCTCGTCTGGGGCGTCCTCGGGCTCACCGTCCTGCCGCTCATCGGCTCGATCGTCGCGATCGTCATGGGCGGGGGCGCCCGTGACCGCGCCGCCGCGGTGGGCCAGGCCGAGCCATCGATGGCCCGTGCCGGCCGCATCCTCGGCTGGGTCGGGCTCCTCGTCGTGCTCGTCCCCCTCGTGCTCGTCCTCGTCGTGGGGCTCATCGCCGGGATCGCCTTCCTCGGCCAATGAGCCCGGGGCTCGGACGACCCCGGTGCGGCGCGCTGTTCAGGCCGCGCGTCGCAGGAGGTCGGCGAGCTCGCCGTCGGTGAGCTCGACGGGGTTGCCGCGCATCGAGCTCGCCCGCTGCGCCGCGGCGACGTGCGAGGCGGTGTCGGCCTCCTCGAGCCCGTAGGCCCCGAGGCCGGGCACGTCGAGGGTGCGACCGAGGTCGGCGAGCCACGCGACGCCGTCGTCGACCGAGGCGCCGGGATCACCGGTGAGCAGCCGCGCGACCTCGGCGTACCGCGCGAGCGCGGGATGCTCCGGGTCGCGGCGGCTCAGTGCCGCGACGTTGGTCTCGACGACGAAGGGCAGCAGCCGCCCGCAGATCACCCCGTGCGGCGCCCCGATCGCGCCGCCGAGCGGGCCCGCGAAGCCGTGGACGGCGCCGAGTCCGGCGTTGGCGAGCGCAAGCCCGCCGAACAGGCTCACGAGCGCCATGTCCTGGCGTGCCCCGGTGTCGGCGCCGTCGGCGTGCGCTCGCGGAAGCGCCCGTGCCCCGCGGGCGATCGCGTCGCGGCAGAGCGCGTCGGTGAGCGGGTTCGCGCGGTGGCTCACGAACGGCTCGATGACCTGTGTGAGGGCGTCGAGGCCCGTCGACGCGGTGACCGACGGCGGCATGCCGGCAGTGAGCTCGGGGTCGACGATGGCGAGGTCGGGCAGCATGCGCTCGTCGCGCAGGCTCACCTTCACCCCGTGCTCGGGTGAGGCGAGCACGGCGTTCTTCGTCACCTCCGCACCCGTGCCCGCCGTCGTCGGCACGGCGACGAACGGCAGCGGGGCGGCCTCGAGCGGCCGGGCCTCGCCGATGACCTCGAGGTAGCGCAGGAGCGGTCCAGGCGCGGGAAGGAGCGCGGCGATCGCCTTGCCGGTGTCGATCGCGCTGCCGCCTCCCATCGCGACGACGACGTCGGCGCCGTGCTCGCGGGCGGCGACGAGCCCACCCTGGAGGTCCTCGACGGTCGGCTCGCCCGCAACGGGGTAGCGCCTCGCGGCCACGCCGGCGGCCTCGAGCGCCCGGGCGGCCGGCTCGGCGCGCTCGGGACTCGCCCCGGTCACGAGCAGCGCCCGCGCGCCGAGGGTGGGCGCAGCCGCGGCGAGGGTGTCGATGCTGCCGGGGCCGAAGACGATCCTCGTGGCGGTGGCGAAGGCGAACTCCACGGTGGCCTCCTCGCGTCAGCGGTGCGCCGTCGGGGGAGTGGGCGCGTCAGGGCCTGCCTGACCGGGCGAACGTAGCGGGCGGTCGAGAGCCGCGCCACGCGTCGAGGAGCGAGGGGGTCTCTGTCCCGCCCAGCGCCGACGACGACGCCTGCCCGACCTCGCTCCGCCGCTCGAGCCCGACCGGCGTGAGACGCTGTGGCGGCTGGGCTGCGCAGCACGCCGTCGGTCGCGCCACTCGGGTGGGGGTGCGGGCTCACCGCCGGCCTGTGCGTGGTGGCGGGGGCGACGAGCGGGGGGTCTCGTGTCCGGGAGCGGAGCCGGAGAGATTCGAACTCTCGAGGGTCAGAGACCCCACGGCCATTCCAAGACCGCGCCATAGGCCAGACTAGGCGACGGCTCCAGCGGCGCGTGAGCGCGCACGGCAGTAT
>SLNF01000042.1 GCA_007133145.1 Nitriliruptorales bacterium | reverse complement strand
GGGAGGCGGCCCGGCTCACGGTGCGCCGAACCCGGCGTCGCTGAGGATCGCGCGGCCGTCCTCGCTCAGCAGGAAGGCGACGAAGGCCTCTCCGGCGCGGGGGTTGGGTGCGTCGGCGAGCATCGCGACCGGGTAGGTCGCCGCGACGTTGTCCTCCGGCGGGATCCTCACGCCCTCGACCCGGTCGCCGGCGGCCGAGACGTCGCTGGCGTAGACGATCGAGGCGTCGGCCTCGCCGAGCCCGACCTTTCCCAGCGCGGCCCGGACGTCGCGCTCGAGCGATGCCGGCGCCACCGTCACCGCCGCCGCGTCGAGCGCCTCGCGGGCGTAGCGCCCCGCGGGCACCTCCTCGGTTGGCAGGACGAGCAGGAGGTCCTCGGCGGCGAGGTCGGCGAGACCGGAGATCGCCAGGGGGTTGCCCGGCTCCACCGCGATCGCGAGCGTATTGGAGGCGAAGGTCCGCGGTGGCCCGGCGAGCAGGCCGGCGTCGTCGACGACCTCCATCTGGCGGACGTTGGCTGAGGCGAAGACGTCGCCGGGGGCCCCCTCGGCAATCTGACTCGCGAGGGTCTGGCTGCCGGCGTGGTTGAGGACGACCGACACGCCCTCGTGGCGCTCGACGAACGCCGCGCTGAGCTCGTCGAAGGCGTCGGTGAGCGAGGCCGCCGCGAACACCGTGATCTGGCCGGTGATCTGTCCGCCGCTCGTGTCAGCGTCCCCGGATGCCTCGGCGCAGGCGACGAGGAGCAGGGCGGTCGCGACCGCGGTGGTGAGACGCCGTCGGTGGGCGGTCATCGGAGGGCGTACTGCGTCGCCCCGCGCCGCCCCGCGCGGTCGACGGGGCCGGGCGGCGTCGTCGCCGTGCCCGTCGCGCTGAGGTCGTAGCCGCCGACGGCGTCGAGGCGGCGGGCGAGCTCCGGTGAGGTGAGGGCCTCGCTGAGCCGTCGCACCCCCGGCTCGTCGACCCAGGCGCGGTCGATCCACAGTTCAGCGCGGTGGGTCTCGAGCGGGTGGAAGGCGAGCCCGGCGGCGATCGCGGCGGGCTCGATCGTCACCGCCGCGAGGCCGACGCGGGCGGCGAGCCACGCGGCCTCGACGTGGCCCTCGACGACGGGACCGTCGGGGACCGTCGCGCCTTCGTCGTGGAGGGCCCGTTCGAACGCGGCTTGGCTGCCCGCACCCGCGCGGCGTTGCACGACCGGGCCGCGGCCCCGCAACGCCGCCCTGGCCCAGTCGCGGGGACCGTCGTCGGGCGCGGCGAGCCCGACCCGCCACTGGGAGAGATGGATGCGCGTGACGTCGCCGTCATAGGCTGGCAGGGCGCCCTGCGGGCCGTGCACGAGGCCGATGTGGGCGCGACCGGCCGCGAGCGCGGTGACGGCCTCCCGGGTCGACGCCGCCACGGCGAGGACCGACTCGGGGGAGCGTGCCGTCACGAGCTGCGCGGCGAGGCCGAGGGCGGGGTCGCAGCCCACCGCCACGACCCCTGGCCGTGCGTCGTCGTGCAAGGCGACCATGCCGTCGCTGACGACGCCGTCGGCGACGTCCCAGCGTTCGAAGGCGGCCCGCGTCGGCACGCACACGAGCCGGTCACCGACCCGTCCGGCCCGGACCGCGGTCCCGTCGGCGGGCGGGGCGCCGAGGACCCCGTCGACGGTTGACCCCGTCGGAGCCGACAGCTCCTCGACCGAGGAATCGAGCGCGGTCGCGAGCGCCAACCCGGCGTCGACCCGGGGGAGGTGCCGCCCGGTCTCCACGGCCCCGACGAGTTGTCGGCTCACCCCGGCACGGGCGGCGAGCTCGGCCTGGCTGAGGCCCTTGGCTTCCCGCAGCTCGCGGACACGGTGACCGAACATGCCGGGATCCTAGAAACCCCTCCAGGATGCTGGCAACTCGGCGTCACGTGGATCGTGGCCTCCCCGCCGTGGCCGTGCAGCAGCGCCGCGGTCGCGGCCTCACGTGGGCTCGTTGGTCGCCCAGGCGCTGATGCGCGCGTGGTTGCGCGGGTCGCGGGCGGTGGTGATCACCACACGGTCACCGGCCTGCATCGCCGTGTCGCCGCGGGGGACGATGGTGCGTCGTCCACGGATGATCGCGGCGACGCGGAGGCCGTCGGGCGGGGGGGCCTCCCGTAGCGTCGCGTCGGTGATGTGCATGTCGTCGCCGACCTCGACCTCGATGACGTCGACGTCGGGGTCGTCGGCGGGGAGGAACTCGACGAGCGGGGCCCAGACCGCGGCTTCCCGACGCAGGCCGAGCAGCCGGGCGACCAGGCCGATCGTCGAGCCCTGGATCGCCGTCGAGACGAGCACGACGAAGAAGATCGTGTTGAAGATGAACGAGCCGCGCGGGTAGGCGGCGGTGAGCGGGAACGTCGCCAGCACGATCGGCACCGCGCCGCGCAGCCCCGCCCACGACACGAGGGTGAGCTCCGGGAGGCTCCAGCGCCGGGTGAGCAGGTGCCAGGCCATGCAGAGGTGCACGGCCAAGGGCCGGGCCACTGCGACGAGCACGGCGGTGATCGCGATCGCGGGGAAGGCGACGCCGGGCAACTCGCTGGGGAACACCAGCAGCCCCAGCAGGAGGAACAGCCCGATCTCGGCCAGTCCGGAGAGTGCCTGGTGGAACGACCGGATCGTGCGCCGGTGCCGGGGGACGAAGAGTCCGACGAGCAAGCCGCAGACGTAGACCGCGAGGAAGCCGCTCGCGCCGGCCGAGGCGGCGAGACCGTACGCCGCCCCGGCGGCGCCGAGGGCGAACACCGCGTAGAGCGTCGCGGGCCCCAGCGGTGCGCGACGGAGCAACTGCACGGCGATCGCGCCGACGACGAGGCCGGCGAGCGCACCGCCCCCGAGCTGCACGAGGCCGAACACCGCGAGCTGATCGACGTTCAGGTCGGCCCGCCACGCCTCGAGCACCGAGACGGTGAGCAGGATCGCCATCGGGTCGTTGGCCCCGGACTCGACCTCGAGCAGCGACGTGATCCGCCGCGGCAGCGGAGAGCGCCGCACGACCGTGAACACGGCCGCGGCATCGGTGGAGGACACGACTGCACCGAGCAGCAAGGCCGTGGTCAACGGCAGGTCGGTGATGAGCAGGACGCCACCGGCGACGACCCCGGCGGTGAGCACGACACCGATGGTGGCCATCACGAAGCCAGGGCCCGCAGCCCGGCGGAGGTCGCTCGCCCGCGTCGTCAATCCGCCTTCGAAGAGGATGACGAGCAGCGCCAACACACCCGCGGTCTGGGCGACCTCGGGGTCGTCGAGGCTGATGAGCCCGAGCCCGTCGTCACCGACGAGCATCCCCAAGCCGAGGAACAGCAGGAGGGCGGGCATGCGGATGCGCTCGGCGAACGCGGCGGTGAGGACCCCGAGCACGACGAGCAGCCCCGCCCCCAGCACGAGCGGGTCCACCGCGAGGCCGAACTCGGTCACGTCACCTCCCGACGTCCCTCAACGGCACCACCCGCGGCGCGGAGGCGGAGGGATTCGAACCCTCGAGACACGCGAGGTGCCTGGCGGTTTTCAAGACCGCTGCCTTCGTCCGCTCGGCCACGCCTCCCGGACCCGCAGTGTAGGGGCCGGCGCCGACGCGGTCGCGGCCCAGCAGGGTGGTGGCTACACTGCCGATCGCCCACCACGCGAGCGCGGACGGTGGGCCCTGGGAGGCTTCGCACAGTCTGGTCTAGTGCGCGGCACTGCTAATGCCGTTGGGCTCACGCCCTCGAGGGTTCAAATCCCTCAGCCTCCGCCACCCCCCTCGGCCTCCCGCGCGCCGGGGCCGTCGGCGCTCAGACCGCGCGGCGGTAGCGCTGGATCGCGAGCGGCACGGCGACGGCGAGGAGCGCGGCGATCCACAGCAGCGCCTGCAGCGTGAGCTCCCCCGCGCTGCCCCCGGCGATCGCCTCGCCGGGCTCGCCGAGCATGAGCGCCCGGGCGGCGTTCGCGACGGCGCTCACGGGCTGGTTCTCGGCGAAGGCCGCGAGCCAGTCCGGCATCGTCTGGGTCGGCACGAAGGCGCTCGAGGCGAACACGAGCGGGAACACCCAGACGAAGCTCGCGGCCTGCGCGGCCTCGGGTGAGCGCATCGACATCCCCACGACCGCCGCGATCCACGACAGCGCGAAGCCGAAGGCCACGACGAGGACGATCGCCGCGACGGCACCGAGCACGGTGCCGCCGAAGCGGAAGCCGATGAGCAAGCCGATGACGGTCATGAGCAGGACGACGAAGAGCCCGCGGACCGCGTCGGCGGTCGTGCGCCCGGCGAGCACGGCACTGCGGCTCATCGGGAGGGAGCGGAAGCGGTCGATGACGCCCTGGGCGAGGTCCTCGGCCAGCGCGACCCCGGTCTGGGTCGCGCCGAAGGTCGTGGCCTGCACGAAGATGCCCGCGAGGAGGTAGTCGATGTAGTTGTCGATGCCGGGGATGTCGATCGGGCCGCCGAAGACGAAGTTGAAGAGCAGCACGAACATGATCGGCTGGACCGTCGAGACGACGAGTAGCTGCGGCAGGCGCACCCAGCGCATGAGGTTGCGCCAGGTCATGACGAAGCCGTCGTTGAGCTCGTGACGGATGCGGGTGAGCAGGTCGATGCGCGCGGGCGCGGCGGCTGCGGGCGGGGCGCCCGCGCGGGCGGAGGTCGCGCTCACGCCGCGCTCCGATCGTCCTGGCCCTCGTCGTCGGCGGCGCGGCCGGTGAGCGTGAGGAAGACGTCGTCGAGGGTCGGTCGACGCAGCCCGAGCTCGACCGCCTCGATGCCGGCCGCCTCGAAGCGCCGGGCCGCGGTGGCGACGTCGGCCGGCCCCGTGGCGGGCACGGTGACGAGCCCGTCGCCGAGGTGGGCCTCGCCGTTGCCGAGGCCGGTGAGCACCTCGGCGGCGAGGCCCTGCTGGCCGGCCGGGACGCGGGCCTCGACCCGCGACCCGCCGACGCGGTCCTTGAGCTCGTCGGCGGTGCCCTCGGCGATCACCCGGCCGAGGTCGATGACGGCGATGCGGTCGGCGAGGCGGTCGGCCTCCTCGAGGTACTGCGTGGTGAGCAGCAGCGTCGTGCCGTCGGCGACGAGGTCCTCGATGAGCGCCCAGAGGTCGAGGCGGCTGCGCGGGTCGAGACCGGTCGTCGGCTCGTCGAGGAAGAGCACCGGCGGGTCGCCCACGAGGCTCGCGGCGAGGTCGAGGCGGCGGCGCATGCCCCCCGAGTAGGTCCGCACGAGGCGGTCGCCGGCGTCGTCGAGCTCGAAGCGCTCGAGGAGCTCGTCGGCGCGGGCGCCGGCCCGTCCCCGGCCGAGGTGGTAGAGCCGGCCGACCATCCGGAGGTTCTCCCGGCCGGTGAGGTTCTCGTCGACCGCGGCGTACTGCCCGGCGAGGCCGATGCGCCGGCGGACGCCGCCGGGGTCGCGTACGACGTCGACGCCGGCGACGCTCGCCCGGCCGGCGTCGGGGCGCAGCAGCGTCGTGAGCACGCGTACGGCGGTGGTCTTGCCCGCGCCGTTGGGGCCGAGCAGCCCGAGGACGGTGCCTTCGGCGACGTCGAGGTCGACGCCACCGAGCGCCGTGGTCGTGCCGAACGACTTCCGCAGGCCGGTGGCCTCGATCGCGCCCATGCCGCGCTCCTGTCGGGGACGGGCCAACCCTACGTCGGCCCGTTCGTCGCTGCCCCGCTGCAGCGAGGGGGCCGCGTGCGAGACTCGTCCCCGCCGCCGAAGGTCGGTTGGCCACGGCGGCGATGAGGGGAGGCCACGGTGGAGCTGCGCGCACGCTTCCGCCCGCACCAGCGCGGGTTCGGCTTCCTCACGCCGCTCGCCGACGACGGGCGCAGCCCCGCGTCGATCGAGGGCGCCGACGCGAACGGGGATCCCCGCCGGCTCTCGAGCGTCTTCGTGCCGCCGCCGCTCGCACGGGGACTGCTCGCCGACGACGTCGTCCTCGCCGTCGTCGACGTCTCCGAGGAGCGGCCCGCCTGCACCGAGGTCAGCCTCGAGCGGCGGGGACGGCGGCTGGCCGCCGGGGTCCTCGAGCGCCGACGCGGTGCGCTCGTCGTCCTGGCCGACCGCAGCGTCGCCCCGGCGCCGATCGCCCTCGCCGACCCGCTCGCCGAGCGCCTCGCGAGCGCGGTCGGCGAGACCGTCGTGGTCCTCCTCGACGCCGGCGAGGCCACGCCCCGTGGCACGGCCCTCATCGCCGGGCCCTACCCGGCAGGCGGCGCCGAGGCGGTGCGCG
>SLNF01000037.1 GCA_007133145.1 Nitriliruptorales bacterium | reverse complement strand
GGCCGTAGCCGGGCACGATGATGACCGACTGCGCCGCCTCGAGGACCATCGCGGCCTCCTCGGCGTCGGCGGAGACGATGCTCTCGTACTCCGCGGCGTCGCCGCTGGGGGCGTCGGTGCCGTAGCCGCCGACCATGACGTTGAGCAGCGAGCGGTTCATCGCCGCGCACATGATCTGGGTGAGGATGAGTCCGGCGGCGCCGACGATCGTCCCCGCGATGATGAGGAGGTTGTTCGCGAGCGCGAAGCCGGTGGCCGCGGCCGCGAGCCCCGACAGCGAGTTGAGCAGGCTGATGACCACCGGCATGTCCGCCCCGCCGATCGGCGTGACGAGGATGAGCCCGGCGACGAGGCTGACCGCGAGGAGGCCGAGCACGAGCGCGGCGGCGAGCGTGGGGTCGTCGATGGTGAGGACGGCCACGCCCCCGAGGGCGAGCCCACCGAGCACGAGCAGGCCCATGACGGCGCCGCGCAGCGGGATCGACGGCTGGCCCTTGATGACCCCGCGGAGCTTGAGCTCGGCGATGATGCTGCCGCTGAAGGTCGTCGCGCCGATGAGCACCGAGAGCACGAGCGTCGTCGCGGAGGTCGCGCCGAGCTCGTCGGCAGCGGTGCCCGCACCGGTGCGCTCGACGACGTTGAGCCAGAACAGCGAGAGCGCGACGAGCGCCGAGGCGGCCCCACCGAAGCCGTTGAAGCGGGCGACGATCTCCGGCATCGCCGTGGCCTTGGCGCGCAGCACGATGGCCACGCCCCCCGCAGCGCCGACCACGAGGCCGCCTGCGATCCAGCGGTAGTCGACGAGGCCCTGCTCGACGAGGGTGATGACGACGGCGAGGAGCATGCCAGCGGCCATGAGCGCGTTGCCGCTGCGGGCGGTCCGGATGCGGCTGAGGCGCTTGAGCCCGACGACGAAGAGGGCGACGGAGCCCAGCGCGAGGAGGGCGAGGACGTCGGCGCCCATCAGTTCCGCCTCGAGAAGGTCGAGAGCATGCGGTCGGTGACGAGGAACCCGCCGACGACGTTGACCGTGGCGAGCACGAGCGCCGCCGTGCCGAGCAGCACGCTCGTGTCGGGGTCAGCGACGGTCACGAGGGTCAGCGCGCCGATGATCGTGATGCCCGACATGGCGTTCGCGCCGGACATCAGCGGGGTGTGCAGCGTCGGCGGCACCTTGTTGATGAGCTCGAAGCCGAGGAACGCGGCGAGCACGAAGACGTAGACGCTCACGAGCAGCGTGCCCATCAGCGGTCACCTCCTGCGAGGGTCTCAGCGGTGCGGTCGTGGGTGACCTCGCCGTCATGGGTCAGCAGCGCCCCGTCGACGACCGCGTCGTCGCGGTCGACGGCCACGGACCCCTCGGTGACGAGCAGGCCCGCGAAGTTCGCGATGTTGCGGCCGTAGACCGCGCTGGCCTCGCCGGGCATCTGCGCCGGGAAGTCCTGGCCGGGGATGATGCGCACCCCGCCGTGCTCGACCTCGCCGTCGGGGTCGGTGAGCGCGCAGTTGCCGCCGTCGGCGGCGGCGAGGTCGATGACGACCGAGCCGGCCGGCATCACCTCGACCATCTCGGCGGTGACGAGCTCCGGCGCGGGCCGTCCGGGGATCTGCGCGGTGGTGATGACGGCGTTGGCCTTCGCGAGCCGCTCCGAGAGCGCGCGGCGCTGGCGGGCGAGGAAGTCCTCGCCCACCTCCTTGGCGTAGCCGCCCTCCCCGGTGGCGTCCTCGGCGTCGGGGACCTCGATGAACTCCCCACCGAGGGAGGCGACCTCCTCGCGCGCCGCCTCGCGGATGTCGGAGACGTAGACGACGGCGCCGAGCCGCTTGGCGGTGGCCACCGCCTGCAGCCCCGCGACCCCGGCGCCGAGGACGACGACGGTGGCCGGGCGGATCGTGCCCGCCGCGGTCATGAAGAGCGGGAAGTACTTGTCGAGGGCGTAGGCGGCGGTGATGACCGCGCGGTAGCCGGCGATGTTCGCCTGGCTCGACAGCGCGTCGATCGACTGCGCGCGGCTGATGCGCGGCACGAGCTCCATCGCGAGCGTCGTGACGCGGCGTTGCGCGAGCTCGTCGACGACGTCGAGGTTGCGGTGCGGGGCGATGAAGCTCAGCAGGACCGCGCCCTCGGCGAGCCGGCCGACCTCCTCGAGCGTGGGCGGCGCGACGCGTGCGACGAGGTCGGCCTCGGCGACGGCCTCGCCCTCGACGATCGTCGCGCCCGCCTCGCGGTAGGCGTCGTCGTCGTGGTGGGCGTGCGCACCAGCTCCGGTCTCGACGCGGACGTCGAGGCCGAGCGCGGCGAGGCGCCCCACCGACTCCGGCGTCGCGGCGACGCGGCGCTCGCCGGGCGCCGTCTCGCGCACCACCATCAAGACCGCCATCGATCACCTCCGCAGTGCCCACTGCCGCTCGTGCGAGGCGCAACGGTAGCGGCCTGCCCGCCGGCAGGCGAACCCCCTTGCGGTCAGTCGAGCTCGTGGCGCTCGCGCCAGGCGTGCAGGAGCGCCACCCGACGCGGCCCCTCGTCGGCGGCGAACGCGCAGACGCCAGAGCCGCCGCACGCGGGCGTGCCGTGGTCGTTGGCGACGTCGTAGCCGCAGTCGGGACAGACGGGGTCGAGCTCGCGGGGGATGAACGGGCAGCGCGGCTGACGGCAGGCGCGGAACCCGCGACCCGACAGCGGATCCATCCGGCAGTCGGGGCAGCGCTCGAACTCCAGGGCGCGGAAGCGCGAGGCGGGCGTCGAGGCGTGAGAGCGGCTCGAGGGGCTCTGCCCGTTGGCGCTCACCGCGCACCTCCCTCGGTCGGCCGCCCACCCCCGCGTTTGCCGCGGACGGCGCACCCGGTCAACCCGCACCCTGCGCGGTCGGCAACTCCCCCGCCGGGCCAAGCGGCCCATCGCAGGAGGGACCCGGGACCTCTGCGAGGACCGGCCGTTAGGCTGCCGTCGATGGCCCCACTCCCCGCCGCGGGCGAGCCGGGCGTCGCCGGCCGCCTCACCGACCGCATCCCCGCGCCCGCGCTCTTCATCGTCGGCGCGACGTCGATGTACCTCGGCGCGGCCCTCGCCGTCGGGATGTTCGAGGTCGTGCCCGCCCCGGGGGTCGCGTGGCTGCGCACCGTCGGCGCCGCGCTCGTCCTGCTCGCCTGGCGCCGACCCTGGCGCGGCTCGTGGGACCGCGAGCGTCTCCTGCTCGTCGCGGCGTTCGGCACCGCCCTCGCGGCGATGAACCTCACCTTCTACCTCGCGATCGAGCGCCTGCCCGTCGGCACCGCGGTCGCCATCGAGTTCCTCGGCCCGATCGTCGTGGCCGCGGCCGGCAGCCGCTCGCGGCGCCAGGTCACCGCCCTCGTCCTCGCCGTCGGCGGGATCGCGCTGCTCGCCGACGTGCAGTGGGAGGGCTCACCGGCGGGGGTCGGCTTCGCGCTGCTCGCCGCAGGCTTCTGGGCGCTCTACATCCTCCTCGGCTCGGCGGTGGCCCGCCGGGGCTCGGGGCTGGACTCCCTCGCAGCCGGCATGGCCCTCGGCGCGCTCGCGATCGCGCCGATCGCCGCGCCCGGGGCGACGCCGGCGCTTGCCGACGCGGCGCTGCTCGCGACGGGGCTCTCGCTCGGCGTGCTCTCCAACGCCGTGCCCTACGCCCTCGACCAGGTCGTCCTACGCCGCGTCGGACCGTCGACGTTCGCGCTGCTCATCGCCCTGCTGCCGGCGACCGCCGCGGTCGTCGGCTACCTCGTGCTCGGCCAGGTGCTCGCCGCCGCGGAGATCGCCGGCATCGCCCTCGTCGCCGTCGCCGTGGCCGTGCGCGGGGCGCGCTGAGGACGGGTGCGACGCGGCCTCGCGCGGCAACCGACCGGGTCCGGGGGCGCGAGGCCCAGCCTCGCCGGCCTCAGGCGTAGGCGGGCTTGCGCACGAGCTTGTGGGCCTCGTTGACGACGATCATCGACAACGAAGCGAGCACGATGTAGCCCCACGCGGTCGCGTCGATCGGCTCGACGCGGAGGACGAACTGCGTCGCCGGCAGGTAGAGCGCGCCGATGTGGACGCCGAGCGCGAGGACCTGGGCGACGAGGAGGAAGCGGTTGGTCAGCAGCGGGGTCCGGAAGAGCGAGCGGTGCAGGCTGCGGGCGTTGAAGAGGTGCACGCCCATGAACACGACCATCGTCGTGAGCGCGACGGTACGCGCCTGCTCGATCGAGCCGGTGCGGTCGAGCTGCCAGTCGAAGAGCACGAGCGCGAAGACCGCCATGACGACGCCGACGAGCGCCGCACGTTCCCACAACAGCCCGCTGACGAGGCCCTCCTCGCGTCGACGCGGCGGCCGCCGCAGGACGCCCTTCTCGCCGGGCTCGAAGGCGAGGGCGAGGTCCTGGAGCCCGTTGGTGACGACGTTGAGCCAGAGCAGCTGGGCGGGCACGAACGGCAGCACGAGGCCGAGTGGGATCGTCGACAGCAGCGCGACGATCGCCGCAGCCCCGGTGGAGACGAGGAAGAACGTGACCTTGCGGACGTTGTCGAAGGTCACCCTGCCCTCCTCGACCGCGGAGACGATCGAGGTGAAGTTGTCGTCGGTGAGCACCATGTCGCTGGCCTCGCGGGCGACGTCGGTGCCATCGCGGCCCATCGCCACGCCGATGTCGGCGGCCTTGAGCGCGGGCGCGTCGTTGACGCCGTCGCCGGTCACCGCGGTGGTGTGCCCGCGTCGTTGCAGCGACTTGACGATGCGGTGCTTGTGGTCGGGGGCGACCCGCGCGTAGACGCCCACGTCCTCAACGAAGCCGTCGAGCTCGTCGTCGTCGATGTGCTCCATCTCGGCACCGGTGACGACCCTCGCGCCCTCCTCGACGAGGCCGATGTCGCGAGCGATCGCGAGGCCGGTGTCGGGATGGTCACCGGTGATCATGCAGACGCGTACCCCCGCGTCGCGACAGGCCCGGATCGACTCGGGCACGCCCTGGCGCGGGGGATCGAGCATGCCCTGCAGACCCGCGAAGGTGAGGCCCTCGAAGACGAGGTCGCGGTCGTCGGCGGGGATGCGCGCGACCGGGCCGTGCGCCATCGCGAGGACTCGCAGCCCGCGGGCGGCCATGTCCGCGGCGGCGTCGAGGACGGCGTCGCGGCCGAGCTCCCCGGCACCGTCGGCCTGGGCGCACATGTCGAGGACCCGCTCGGGGGCGCCCTTGACGAGGATCCGGCGGTCGTCCGGGTCGCCGTCGACGTCGGCGACGACCGCCGCGAAGCGCCGGTCGGACTCGAAGGGCAGTTCGAGGTGGACCTCGGCCCGTCGACGGGCCCGCCCGGGGTCCAGGCCGAGGCGGAGGGCGGCAACGAGGAGGGCGACCTCGGTGGGATCGCCCTCGCTGCGGGTCTCGCCGTCGGAACGGTAGAGGTGCGCCTCGTTGGCGAGCACCCCGGCGAGCAGGGCGTTGCGCAGCCCTTCCTCGAGATCGGCGGCATCGCCACCCTCGACGTCACCGTCCCCTTCGCCGAGACCCTCCTCGTCGCCGTCGATGGTGCGCACGCCCGCGTGGGTCCACACCTCGGTGACGGTCATGCGGTTCTCGGTGAGCGTGCCCGTCTTGTCCGAGCCGACCGTCGTCGTCGACCCGAGGGTCTCGACGGCCGGCAGCCGGCGGATGAGGGCACGACGCGCGGCCATCCGGCGCACGCCGAGGGCGAGCGCGACGGTGAAGACGACCGGCAGACCCTCGGGCACGACGGCCACGGCGAGCGCGACGGCGAGCATGAACATGTCCCCGGCCGGCTCGCCGACGGCGAGGCCGAGCCCGAAGGACACCGCCGCGGCGGCGACGACGAGCACCGCGATGAGGTTGGCGAAGCGCGCCATCCGCTGCTGCAGGGGCGTTGCCGGCTGCTCCTCGGTGCGGACCTGCTCGGCGATCTTGCCGAGTTCGGTGTCGGTGCCGGTCGCCCCGACGAGCCCGCGTCCCCGCCCACTGATGACCGAGGACCCCATGAAGGCGATGTTGGCGCGGTCGGCGGTGTAGGTGTCGGCGTCGATCGGGTCGGCGTGCTTGCGCACCCCCGTCGACTCGCCGGTCAGCAGCGACTCGTCGACGTCGAGTGAGCGCGTCGACAGCAGGCGCAGGTCGGCGGGCACCTTGCTGCCGGACTCGAGCAGGACGAGGTCGCCGGGGACGAGGTCGACGGCCTCGACCTCGGGCTCCTCGCCGTCGCGCACGACCCGGGCACGCGGCGCTGCGATTAGCATTAGCGCCTTGACCG
>SLNF01000165.1 GCA_007133145.1 Nitriliruptorales bacterium | reverse complement strand
GCCGGCGACGGCCTCGGGCAGGGTGTGCAGGAGCGCCTCGAGCTCGGGCGGCTTCTCGGCGCGCTGCGCCTTGTAGTCCGGATGGCGCTCGCGGCGGCGCGACCGCTCGCGGCAGTCGAAGGCCACGAGCAGGCCGGCGGCCGGCGCGCGCTCGGCGACACCGGCGAGCAGGGAGAGGAAGCGGTGCACCGGCCCGTCGCCGGCCTCGGCGTGGAAGGCGCGGTGGGCGAGACCGTCGCCGTCGACGGCGAGGACGTCGGCCCGTGGCGGGGCGGCACGGGCGAGCCGGCGGGGGTCGGACGCCGGCGGCGCGCCGGTCGACGCCCCGGCGGTCGCGAAGGCCGAGGGCAGGAGATCGTCGTCGAAGAGCGTCGGGCCGTCCACAGCCGCTAGGGTGCCGCATCTCCGACGAGGAGGCGAGGACGCACGACCCGTCGCAGCCCGATCCCCACTGCCGCGGCGGACAGCAGGGCCGCGGCGAGCCCGGGCAGACGCACGCTGCCGAGGCCGGGAGGGCCGCGGTCACCGACCGGGTGCCGGCCACGTCCCTGCGCGGTGGGCGGGGCGCGCCGCGAGTGCCTACCCTGGCGCGGCAGCGCGAGGCCGGGCGAGGCCGGGCGAGGCCGGCGAGGGGGATGGGAGGCCGGGGTGGAACTCGCAGGCAAGGTCGCCGTGGTCACCGGTGCCTCGAGCGGGATCGGCGCGGCGACCGCCGTCGCCCTCGCGGCGCAGGGGATGCGGGTCGTCGCCGTCGCGCGGCGCGCCGAGCGCCTCGAGGCCCTCGCCTCGGCGCAACCCCTCGTGCGGAGCCGCCCCGGCGACGTCACCGACGACACCGACGTCGCCGCCCTCGCCGCGGAGGTCGCGGACCGCGAGGGCGCCTGCCACGTCCTCGTCGCCGCGGCGGGCGCGACGTTCGGACGGCGGTTCCGCGGTCCCGACGACGTCGCTGCGGTCTGCCAGGCGGTCGACCTCAACCTCGGAGGAACGGCACGCTGCCTCGGCGCGTTCGCCGAGCTCCTGTCGGCCTCGGCGCCGGCGAGGGCGATCGCCGTGACCTCGGTCGCCGGCAAGCTCGCCGTGGGGACCTCCCCGGCCTACGCGGCCTCGAAGTTCGCCACGGTCGGCTTCATCGAGGGTCTGCGGGCCGACTGGCGCCGCCGCGGCGTCGCGGTCTGCCAGGTCAACCCCGGTCTCGTCACCACCGAGGGCTTCCCCCAGCAGCGCGTCCGGGCCTGGGCGCTTGGCCGACGACTCGTCGCCGAGCCCGACGACGTCGCTCGCGCGATCGTCGGGGTCGCGCGCCGCGGTACCGCCGAGCGCACCGTGCCGCGCTGGTACCGAACCCTCGTCGTCACCCGCCACGTCGCCGCGCCGCTCTACCGCCTCGCGACGCGCTGGTCCTAGGCGCCCGGGCTCGGCCGGCGCAGGACCGCGTCGAGGGCATCGAGGAGCATCGCCGCGGTGTAGGGCTTGGGGACGTGCGCGTCGGCCTCGAGCGGCGGGTCGAGCTCGCCGAGCCGGCCGCTGGCCAGGACCACCGGCAGGGTCGAGCCTCTCGACCGCATCCAGGCGAGGAGCGACGGTCCGTCGCGCCGGGGCATGACCGCGTCGACGATGACGACGTCGACGTCCTGCCCGTGCTCGGTGAGGACCTCGACGGCTTCTTCCCCGTCGGCGGCCTCGAGCACGCCGTAGCCCGAGGCGATGAGCATCTGGCGCGTGAGGTCGCGGAGCGCCGCTTCGTCCTCGACGAGGAGGGTGACCTCACCCTGGCCGAGCGGCAACTGCGTCCGCTCGGGCTGCCGCGGCGTCGAAGGCGAGCTGCAGGAGGCGGGCAGGTGGACCTTGAACGTCGTGCCGTGCCCCGGAACGGTGTCGACGTCGATGAAGCCGCCGTGGTTGCGGACGAGGACCTCGGCGGTCGACAGGCCCAGGCCGGTGCCCTGCCCCGGAGGCTTCGTCGTGAAGAACGGGTCGAACGCTCGCGCGAGGTCGCCCTCCGTGATGCCGGTCCCCTCATCGGTGACGTCAAGGCGGACGTAGTCGCCGGCCACGCGGTGGGCGGGCACCGCGTCCGCCTCGAGGGTCACCCGTCGTGCCGACAGCCGCAGGTGGCCGCCGTCGGCCATCGCGTCGCGAGCGTTGACCGCGAGGTTGAGCAGTACCTGGTGGAGCTGCGTCCCGTCGGCCTCGAGGTGGCGTGCAGCCGGCTCGACGACGGTCGTGCAGCGGATCCCGCGGGGGAAGGTCTCCCGCACGATCCGCGCGATCTCCTCGAGGAGCGTGCCGACGTCGACGCACTCGTGATCGCGCTCCGAGCCACGGGCCAAGGAGAGCACCTGCTGGACCATGTCCGCCCCGCGCAGGGCGCTGTCCTCGATGGTCGTGAGCAGCTCGAGGCGGCGCTCGTCGCGCTCACCCTCGCGCAGGAGCCCAATCGAGGCGACGATGGGCGCGAGGACGTTGTCGAGGTCGTGGGCCATCCCCCCGGCGAGCGTGCCGAGGCTCTCGAGGCGCTGGGCCTGCCGGAGCCGCTCCTCCACCCATCGCCGCTCGCTGAGGTCACGGAAGCACACCGCGAGTCCCCCGTCGGAGGGGTAGGCACTGACCTCGAACCACCGGTCGGTCGGCTCGTGGTGGTAGGCCTCGAGCACGACGGTGGCGCGCTGAGCCACCGCGCGGTGGTAGGCGAGGTAGAGCGGCGAATCGACGGTCTCGGGGAAGGCCTCCCACACGCGGTGCCCGAGGAGCGAGGCCCGGTCCCGGCGGAGGAGCTGCTCGCCGCGGGCGTTGACGTAGGTGAAGCACCACGCGTCGTCGAGCACGTAGAAGGCATCGGTCATGGTCTCGAGCGCGGCCATGAGTCTCGTGGCCACCTGCGCGGCGGCAGCCTGCGCGGCGGGGGCCTGCGCGGCCTTGCCCTCCGAGGCGTCCTCGACGACGGTCACCGTCGCGGTCGCCGCCCCCTTGGCGCCGTGCACCCGGGAGGCCGACACGCGGGCGAGGACCGTCGACCCGTCACGGTGGAGGTAGCGCTGCTCGAAGTGCCGCGCTGCTTGCTCGTCGCGGCGTACCTGCTCGTAGCGCCGCGCCACGGCCGCCCGATCATCGGGGTGGGTCAGCGCGAGGAGGCTGGAGGCCCGCACGTCGGCCTCGTCGTAGCCGAGGAGGTCGCAGAAGGCGGGGTTGGCGGAGATCGGTGTGCCGTCGCTGGCGGTGACGAGGATCCCAATCCTCGCGACGTCGCCGGGCCCCCGGGACGCCGCCTCACGCCCGTCGAGCGCGCGGGGCTCCCGCACCACGGCGGTGACGTCGCGCACCACCGCGAGCACGGCGGCGTCGACCTCGTCGTCGACCGGGGCGAGCGTGAGCTCGTAGGCGCGCTGGGAGACCGCACCCTCCGCGAAGTCGCACACGAAGCGCCGGCGCTGCCCCGCGAGCGCGAGGGCGAGCTCGTGGCGCACGCACAGGAGCGCTGACGAGGGCATGAGGGCGGCGAGTTGCTGGCCGCGGAGTGCTGCCTCACGGCGCCCGAGGACCTCAGCCGCCGCAGGGTTCGCGGCGAGGACACGGCCGTCGTCGTCGAGGGCGAGGACGCCATCGGGGTAGGCATCGAACAGCACCGCCGTCGCCCTCGCGTGCCCAGGATGGTCGGCGTGCGTGTCGTGGCTCGGGAGCATCCGCCTGTCCGATCCGCGTCAGCGGCCCTTCGCCGTCAGTTGCCCGCCCGGTGGGACCGCGACCGATACGAAAGCGTGCAGAAGCCGCCACGTCAAGGCCAGAGGCCCTCCACCGTCGCGCGAGCCTGCCGTCACCTCGAGCAGGGCCGGCGGCGTCACGGCGCCGGCGGGGGCGCCTCCTCGTCACGCCACATCGTCCGCGCGCGTCGGACGAGCAGGACGACCCCCCAGGAGATGAGCGCGACGGGCCACCAGCGCGCCAACCAGGCGACGTCGCCGATGGCCTGAGCGAGCCCGATCGCCGCGAGCACACCACCGGGCACGAGCGGCCACCAGCCTCCCGCACGACGGCCGGCGCTGAGCCGGTCGATGAGCGCCACGAGCACGAACCCGCCCGCGAGCCCGAGAAGGGGCGCACCGGGTCGGCCGAGCACGGGCTCGACGACGAGGCCGACGCCGAGGCCGGTGACGATGCCGCCAGGCACGAGAAAGCCGTAGACCCGGGTGGCGGCGTAGACGACGAGGAGCGCCGCGCCGACGAGCGCGACGACGACCTCGCCGGGCGCGCCGATCTGGAGCAGCAGGAGCAGCGTCGCGCCGATGACGACGAGCGCGATGCCGGGCACCTGCTCTCTGCGCACGGCGGCCTCCGGGGTCGGGTCGGGCCATCCTCGCCGATGCGCCGCGACGTCGGCAACGACCGCTAGCCTGCCGCGTCAGCCCCGCCACCGACCGAGAGGCGACGCCGTGGCCCAGGCCAACCTCACCCGTGAGGAGGCGACCGAGCGCGCCGCACTCGTCGACGACGTCGCCTACGAGGTCGCCCTCGACCTCACCGGCGACGACGCGACGTTCCCGGCGTCGACGACGGTCCGGTTCCGCGCCCGACCGGGTGCGCGGACCTTCCTCGACTGCGAGGCGGCGGCCCTGCGCTCGCTCACCGTCAACGGCGAGGCGCGCCCCGTCGACGGCTACGACGGGACGCGCGTGTGGCTCGAGGACCTCGCCGCCGACAACGTGGTCGTCGTCGAGGCCGACGCGGCCTACCAGCGCTCAGGCGTCGGCCTGCACCGCTTCGTCGACCCCGTCGACGGCGCGACCTACCTCCACACCCAGTTCGAGCCGGCCGACGCCGCACGTGTCTACGCCTGCTTCGACCAGCCCGACCTCAAGGCCCGCTTCGCGCTCACCGTCCACGCGCCACCAGCGTGGACGGTCGTGAGCAACACGACCGTCGAGCAGGCGCCGGACGACGGCGTCTGGCGCTTCCCGCCGACGCTGCCGCTCTCGACGTACCTCAGCGCCCTCGTCGCCGGCCCGCTGCACGAGGTGCGTGACGTCTGGCGCAGCGCCGACGGTGGCGAGGAGGTCCCCCTCGGGCTGTACTGCCGCGCTTCGCTCGCCCCCCACCTCGACGACGAGGAGTTCCTCGCGATCACGAAGGCCGGGCTCGACTACTTCCGGGAGGCCTTCGCCTACCCCTACCCGTTCGGCTCCTACGACCAGCTCCTCGTGCCGGAGTTCAACTGGGGGGCGATGGAGAACGCCGGCTGCGTGACCTTCAGCGAGCAGTACGTCTTCCGCTCGCGGGTCACCGAGGCGGCGCGGCAGAGCCGCGCCTCGACGATCCTCCACGAGATGGCCCACATGTGGTTCGGCGACCTCGTGACGATGCGCTGGTGGGACGACCTCTGGCTCAACGAGAGCTTCGCGACCTACATGGGCACCCGTGCGCTCGCCGAGGCCACGCGCTTCCGCGACGCCTGGGCGAGCTTCTCGGCGGGCACGAAGGCCTGGGCGATCGCCCAGGACCAGCTGCCCTCGACCCATCCCGTCGCCGCCGACATCGTCGACACCGAGGCGGTGCGCACCCACTTCGACGGCATCACCTACGCGAAGGGCGCCTCGGTGCTCGCGCAGCTCGTCGCCTGGGTCGGCGACGAGGCCTTCTTCGCCGGGCTGCGCGGCTACTTCGCCGAGCACGCCTTCGGCAACGCCACCCTCGAGGACTTCCTCGCCGCGCTCGAGGGCCCCTCGGGGCGCGACCTCCGCGCCTGGTCGCAGCAGTGGCTCGAGACCTCCGGGGTGGCGACCCTGCGCCCCGAGACCGTCGACGAGGCCGCCGCGACGCTCGAGGGGCTCGCGATCCGCCAGGAGACCACTCGCGAGCATCCGCTGCGCCGCGACCACCGACTCGCGGTGGGCTGCTACCGCGACGACGGCCACACGATCGTGCGCACCGAACGGGTGGAGCTCGACGTGCGCGGTGAGCGCACCGCCGTCGCCGCCCTCGAGGGCGCACCGCGACCCGACCTCCTGCTCGTCAACGACGACGACCTCGCCTTCGCCAAGCTCCGCCTCGACGCACCCTCGCTCGCGACCGTGCGCGACGGCCTCGGCCGCCTCGCCGAGCCGCTCGCCCGCGCGCTGTGCTGGGGCGCCTGCTGGGACATGACGCGCGACGGCGAGCTGCCCGCCCGCGAGCTCGTCGCCCTCGTCGCTGCCCACGCCCCCGCGGAGTCCGACCTCGCGGTCCTCGGGGGCCTGACCGCGAGGGCCCTGCAAGCGGCGAACCGCTTCGTCGTCCCGGCGGCGCGCCGCGCCACGCTGGGTGTGCTCGCCTC
>SLNF01000118.1 GCA_007133145.1 Nitriliruptorales bacterium | reverse complement strand
CCCCCTCGGCCTGGGCCTTGGCGACGCGCTCCTGGCTCTGCACCGCGTAGGCGTCGCAGCGCTCGCGACTGATCCCCGGGTACTCGTCGTGGAGGTTCTCCGCCGTCGCCCCCATGATGAGCGCGGAGCCGTCGACGAGGGACTCGGCGTAGAACCGCGGGTTGGGGTCGAGGTGCTGGCCCATCGGGTGGTGGCCCATGTGCTCAACGCCGCCGGCGATGACGACACGCTGGGCACCAACGCGGATCGCGTTCGCGGCGTTGGTGATCGCCGTGAGGGCGCCGGCGCACATCCGGTCGACGGCGTAGCCCGGCACGCTCTTCGGCAGGCCGGCGAGCACCGCGGTGGAGCGCCCGAGGGTGAGCCCCTGGTCGCCGACCTGCGCGGTGGCGGCCCAGACGTTGTCGTCGACGGCGGCGGGGTCGAGCGCGGGCTGGCGCTCGAGCAGCGCGCGGATCGTGCGCACCGCCATGTCGTCGGCGCGCGTCGCGGCGTAGTAGCCGTCCTCGCGGGCGCGGCCGATCGGCAACCGGACCCCGTCGACGTAGACGGCGTCGCGCAGCTCCATCGCAGTCCCTCCTCGTGGGCTCCCCTGTTGTTACCGGACAGTAACATCCGTGGCCCGGTGCGGCCAAGCCCCCGAGTGCCGGTGAACCTTTCTGGAGTCGTCAAGCCGCGTGCTCGCCCGCCGACCTGTCAGGGGGACGGAGGCAGGAGGCCTCCCTCCACGCGCGACCAAGGAGCGCCGGGCTGTGACCGCCATCGTCTTCGCGAGCGGCGTCGCCGTCGGCGCCGCCGTCGCGGTGCTGGCCTGGGCCTGGCTCCGCAGCAGGGGCAGCAGCGTCCGGCTCGACGGCGGGCCCGACGCGCATCACTACCGCCACCTCGCCGAGCACGCCTCGGAACTCCTCGCCCGCCTCGACGGCGACGGCCGCCTGCAGTACGCCTCGCCCTCCTGGCAGCGGCTCGGCCTCGCCGGGGCGAGCCTCCAGGGCCGCTCGCTGCTCGCCGTCGTCGATCCCGACGACGTCCCCGCCCTCGCCGGGACGATCGCGCGGCTGCCCTCGAACGGCGAGCGCCGCAGCCTGCGGTTGCGGCTGCGCACCGACGCCGGGGCGACGGTGTGGGTCGAGGGCGACCTCTCCCGCCGAACCGACGCCGGCTCACGCGGGGAGATCCTCCTCGCCGCCCGCGACGTCAGCGCCCGTGTCGCCGCGGCCGAGGCCCTCGGCGCGAGCCAGGCGCGCTACCGCGATCTCGTCCAGGCCCTCCCGCATGTCGTCTTCGAGACCGACGCGGAGGGTCGGGCGACCTTCCTCTCCTCGACGTGGCCGGACATGAGCGGCTACCCCGTCCACGCCGCGCTCGGCTCGTCCCTGCTCGACTTCGTCCACCCCGACGAGCGTGATGCGCAGTGCGAGCGGTTCGCCGCGCTGCTGCGCGGCGAACGCCGACAGCTCACGACGATGCTGCGCCTCGTGCGGGCCGAGGGCCAGGAGCGCCTCGTCGAGGTCACGGCGCGCGCGAACACCGCGAACGACGCGGCGCCGCACGCGATCGTCGGCACCCTCGACGACCGCACCGACGCCGCGCTCGCGCGCGCCGAGCGTGACCGCCTCGCAGAGGTGCTCGAGGCCACCAGCGACCTCGTGGCCACCCTTGAGCCCGACGGGCGCATCCTCTGGATGAACACCGCGGGCAAGGCAGCCCTGGGGCTGCGTGGCGGTGCCGACGTCTTCGGACAGCGCCTCGAGGCCTTCCTGCCGCCCGAGCGCGCAGACGTCGTGGTCGAGGAGGTCCTCGACGCCGTCGGCCACGGAGGGGTGTGGAGCGGTGAGTCCGTCCTGCGCAGCCGTGACGGCTCCGACGCCCCGTTCTCGCTCGTCGTCATCGCCCATCTCGGTGAGGACGACGCCGTCCAGCGCTTCTCGGTCATCGCCCGCGACATCTCCCGACGCAAGGAGCTCGAGGACCAACTCAGCCGCCTCGCGCTGCGCGACCCCCTCACGGGACTCGCCAACCGCACCCTGCTGCTCGACCGGCTCGGCCAATCCCTCGCCCGCGCCGGGCGCACCGGCGCGCCGACCTCGGTGCTCTTCTTCGACGTCGACCGCTTCAAGGTCGTCAACGACAGCCTCGGGCACGCTGTCGGCGATGCGCTGCTCGGCGAACTCGCCGATCGCATCAGGTCGACGATTCGCCCCGCCGACACCGCCGCGCGCTTCGGCGGCGACGAGTTCGTCGTCGTCTGCGAGGACCTCGACGAGGTCGGCGCGGTCGAGCTCGCCGACCGCATCGCCGAGGCCCTGTCGGAGCCCATCATCCTCGACGCGGCACCCCACGCCGAGCTGTCGGTGTCCACGAGCATCGGCATCGCCACCGCCGACGCTGGCGCGGATCCCGCGAAGCTCCTCGGCAACGCCGACAGCGCGATGTACCGGGCGAAGGCCACGAGACCCGGCAGTCACGTCGTCTTCGACGAGACCGTCCGCCGGGCGCAGCAGGTCCGCCTCGACGTCGAGTCCGGTCTCACCGCCGCGGTGGCCAACAGCGAGCTGCGGGTCCACTACCAGCCCATCGTCGACCTCGAGACGGGGCTCGTCCCCGCCGTCGAGGCGCTCGTGCGCTGGCAGCACCCCGAGCACGGGTTCCTCGGCCCCGGCTCCTTCGTGGAGATCGCCAAGGAGTCCGGCGCGATCGTCGAGGTCGGTGCGTGGGTGCTCGAGGAGGCGGCCGCGACGGTGGCCGCCTGGCGCGCGAGCCTGCCGGAGGCCACCGACCTCGCGGTCAGCGTCAACCTCGCGGTCGAGCAGATCACGGCCGGCGGGCTCGCCGAGCAGGTAGGCGCGACCCTGGCCACGACGGGGCTGCCCGCCAGCGCGCTCATCCTCGAGGTCACCGAGACGATGATGGTGCGCGATCCCGAGGCCACGATCGCCACGCTCTCGGCGCTGCACGAGAAGGGTGTGCGTCTTGCCCTCGACGACTTCGGCACCGGCTACGCACCGCTGAGCCACCTCCGACAGCTGCCGGTCGACATCGTGAAGGTCGACCGCTCGTTCGTCGCGGGCATGCTGGGCGGCCACGTCGACGAGGCGATCGTGGCCGCGCTCGTCGAGCTCACGAGCGGCCTCGGGCTCGGGCTCATCGCCGAGGGCGTCGAGGGGCAGGGACACGCCGACCGCCTCCTCGCCCTCGGCTACCGCTACGGCCAGGGCTTCTGTTTCTCCCCGCCCGTGGCCACCCTCGAGGCGGCGGCGCTGCTCGGTGCGGCACCCGTGACGGGCTGGTGCGTGGCGCGCCGCCTCAACGGGCGGGGGAACGGGCTGCGGCAACGCGTCGACACCGTGGGGCGTCTGAGGGGGTGAGCACGCGACGCAGGAGGCGACGATGGCGACGACGCTGCGATGGACACTGACGCTCTGGGTGCTCGTGGCCGTCGTGGCGGCCTGCGCCGATCCGGGCGTGACCGACGCACCCGACGCCGAGGAGGACGAACGCGACGTGGAGGTCATGCCCGAGCCCGACGAGGAACCCGCAGCGGAGGCGACCGCCCTCGAGGGCACGCTCGGCGGCGACCCGCTGCTCGAGGGCGGCTGCGTCTGGCTCGACACCGAAGAGGGCCGCTACGAGATCGCCTGGCCCCAGGGCTACGAGGCCAGCGCCGACCCGATCGAGGTACGCGACCCCGACGGCGAGGTCGTCGCCCGCGACGGCGACGAGCTGCGGATCACCGGGGAGGTCAATCCCGAGGCCTTCACGATCTGCCAGGTCGGCCCGCTGTGGGAGGCCGACCGCGTCGAGGCCCGGTGAGTGGCGACGGCACGGCCAGCGGCTCCGCGCGTCCTCGCTGACCCGGGCGACGGCGGTCCCCGCCAGGCTCACTGCACGGGGTAGCCGCTGGCCGTGAGCGTGTCGATGAGCTCGCGGATGTGCTCGGGACCACGCGTCTCGACCTCGAGCTCGACCTCGACCTCGAGCACCCCCAGGCGTGTGCGGAGGCGGTGGTGCCCCACCGCGAGGACGTTCGCGCCACCCTCGGCGAGGTGGGCCAGCAGGCGCGACAACGCGCCGGGCTCGTCGCGCAGCCGAGTGCGCAGCGCGAAATAGCGACCCTCCTCGAACATGCCTGACTGCAGGATGCGCTGGAGCAGCAACGGGTCGACGTTGCCCCCGCAGAGCAGCGCGACGACGGGGCCGGGACCGACCGCGCTGCCGGTGAGGACCGCAGCGAGGCCGGCGGCGCCGGCCGGCTCGACCACCTGCTTCGCACGCTCGACGAGCAGCAGCACCGCCCGGGCGATCTCCTCGTCGGTGACGGTGACGACCTCGTCGACCCGCGCGGCGACGTGGGCGAGGGTGCGCTCGGAGGGTTGCTTGACGGCGATGCCGTCGGCGAAGGTCGAGACGGTCCCGACGGCCCGTGGGCGGCCTGCGGCGAGCGACGCGGGGAAGGCCGCCGCACCGGCGGCCTGCACGCCGACGACGCGCACCGCGGGGCGGGACAGCTTCAGCGCGCTCGCTACCCCCGAGGCGAGCCCGCCCCCGCCGATCGGCACGACGACGGTGCCGACGTCGGGCACCTGCTCGAGGATCTCGAGACCGAGGCTGCCCTGCCCGGCGATGACGTCGGGGTGGTCGAACGGGTGGACGTAGGTCGCACCCGTCGCCTCGGCGTACGCCCACGAGGCGGCGAGGGCGTCGTCGAACGTCGCGCCCTCGAGGCGGACCTCCGCGCCGTAGCCGCGGGTGGCCTCGACCTTCGGCAGCGGCGCGCGGGCGGGCATGAACACCGTCGCGGTCGTCCCGGCGAGTCGCGCGGACAGCGCCACGCCTTGGGCGTGGTTGCCCGCCGAGGCGCAGACCACGCCGCGTGCCCGCGCCACCTCGGACAGCCCGCTGATCGCGTGGTAGGCACCGCGGAGCTTGAACGCGCCGGTCCGCTGGAGGTGCTCGCACTTGAGGAGGACCTCGACGCCGGCCTTGGCCGACAGCGTCGCGCTCGTCTCCACCGGCGTGCGCGCGGCGATGCCGTCGAGGCGGCGGGCCGCAGCAGTGATCTCCTCGAGGGTGACGAGCTCCATCGAGGCGCACCCTAGCGCCCGGTCCGTCGGTGCACCCGCGGGCGGCCTCAACCCTCGAGCGGCGGCGCGGCCGGCAGGTCGAGCTCGGTGCCGTTGAGGTGGTTGAGCCAGTTGGTGAGCACGGTGCGCACGACCTCGGCGTAGGCGTCGAGGAGCTCGGCGGGCGACCAGCCGATGTCGAGCGCCGCCTGCCAGGTGGCCTCCTCGACGTGCCCGCGGCGGTCCGCGATCTCCCGCGCGACGGCGAGCAGGGCCGACGTCGCCGGCTCGCCCTCGACGCGGCCGCGACGGATCTCCAGGGCCTGCTCGGTGCTGAAGCCCTCGCGCTTGACCGCACCGGTGTAGGCGGCCTGGCAGTAGGCGCAGTCGTTGACCGCGGCGACGGTGAGGTGCAGCGCCTCGCGCGTGGGGGCGTCGAGGCTCGAGCGCTCGGCGAGCACGGTCTCGGCGGCGTCGTAGAGGCCGATCAGCGCGGGAGCGTGGGCCATCGTGCCCAAGACGTTGAGGGTCTTGCCGACGCGCCTGGACTGGCGCTCGAGCGCGGGGCGACTGCCCTCGGGGGCGTCCTCGAGGGTGTGGACGGGAACGCGGGGCATCGCTGGGGCCTCCTTCGTCATCGGTGCCCACGGCAACCCTGGGCGGGGCCATGGACTTCCCTCTTCCGCCTTCGCCTGCCCAGCCCGCTCACGCCGCCTGCCGCCACCGCACGCGAGGCCTACAGCGGCGGCCAGGGGTAGGGCCGGGCCTCGCGCGGGACGTCGGGCAGCGCGGCGAGCTCGGCCACCCCGGCGGCCCGGCGCGCGAGCACCGCGACCTCGTCGTCGTCGAGGAGGGCTGCGAGTCGCTCGGCGAGGTCGCCTCCCGCGGTGAGCGCGTCGGCGAGCTGGCGGGCGTCGGCGCGCAGGACCTCTGGCACCGGGTCGCCGCCCAACTCCCAGATGACCGTGCGCAGCTTCTGGGCGACGTGGAACGTGAGACCGTGGTCGACGCCGAGCAGCCGCCCGTCGTCGGCGGCGAGCACGTGGCTGCCCTTGCGGTCGGCGTTGTTGACGAGGAGGTCGAAGACCGCGAGGCGAACGAGGGCCTCGTGGTGGGCCTCGTCCTCGACGAGGACGAAGTAGTGCCGCTCGGGGTCGTGGGGGATGAACAGCTGCACCGAGCCGGGGCCCATCGGGCCGTCGCGCAGGACCGTCGGCGGCACGAGCCCCCAGCCGAGCGCATCGCT